>JAUVJK010000065.1 GCA_030592425.1 Candidatus Moraniibacteriota bacterium | reverse complement strand
ATGGAAAAAATATTTCTCTTAATACCATAAAAGAATTCCTGATTGCAGAAGTAAAAAAACTAGCCTAGCATTTTCTCATCTCATTCTTCTTTGTTATTTCTTCCTCGCCACGCCATAGCATTTAGCGTCGGCGGGTCCGTTCCCCAATTACTGATCACTGTCTTCTATCTATTCATTATTAATTCTTTTTTGATTACTGTCTGTGCCTGTGTCTGTCCCCTGCCCGTAATTATTCTTTCTTAATTATTAATTATTAATTGATTTTCATGAAAATCCTAGTAACTGGAGGCGCAGGATATATCGGTTCCCACACAGTCGTGGAACTCTTCGCTGCAGGCCATACACCTGTGATTGTTGATGATCTTTCAAATTCTCATGAATGGATCATTGACCGCATTGCAGAAATTTCTGGCAAAAAGCCTCTATTCTACAAAGGTGATTGTACTGATATGAAATTTCTGTCTGATGTTTTTGTGAAAGAAAGTTCTATCGATGGCGCAATTCATTTCGCCGCCTTTAAAGCTGTTGGCGAATCGATCGAAAAACCACTTGAATATTATCGCAACAATATCAATTCCCTTTTGACACTATTGGATGTTGCAGTAGAAAATAATATGCACAATATTGTCTTCTCCTCATCGGCAACTGTCTACGGTGAACCAGAGAGCAATCCAATCACCGAAGACGCTCCACGCCAAGAAGCAACATGTCCCTATGGCAATACCAAATCAATCGCAGAAGATATTCTCAGAGATACTACTGTGGCATACCCTCAGATACATGCAATTGCATTGCGATATTTCAATCCGATCGGTGCACATCCTTCAGGTCGCATCGGAGAATTACCCAATGGCGTGCCAAACAATCTTGTTCCCTATGTCACACAAGCAGCCGCGGGAAAACGTGATGAACTCACCGTCTTTGGTGATGACTACGCTACACCAGATGGTACATGCATGCGAGACTTCATCCATGTCGTTGACCTCGCCCAAGCACATATCAGGACACTTGAATACCTTCAAGAACAAAGTAAAAACGCAAAGCACTATGATTACATCAATATCGGCACAGGAACTGGTACAAGTGTCCTCGATCTTCTCACAACATTCAAAAAAGTAAACAAAATAGCAGTTCCCTACAAGATCGGCCCACGTCGTGCTGGCGACATCAAAAAATGCTGGGCAAATGCCACGAAAGCAAAAAAACTCCTCAACTGGCAAGCTAAACTCACAGTAGCCGACGCCCTCAAAGACGCCTGGCGCTGGGAACAAAGTCTCTAGATTTCCTATCTCAATATCCAAACCAGATTTAATGACCACATTAATGACATCATTAATGTGGTCATTCTTTTTTTCTCTAATTCCTGTCCCCCATTCTTAATTATTCATTTTTAATTATTTTTCAATTACTGATTTCCGATTACTGTCACTACTTGTTCTCTCCATTCTTAATTTCACCCGAAGGGTGATCACCCTTCGGGTGACTTCTTTCTTCCTCGTCACGCCATAGCCTTTAGCGTCGGCGGGTTTGTCCCCAAATTACCGATTACTGCACCACCCCTAATTGTTCATTATCTGCCTTTTTTGCTATAATAAAATTATATAAACTGCGCTCATTGTACAGCAGTGATTTATTGCGCGATTAAAGTAATGAAGAGAAAAATGAAAATAAATTATTCTACAATATATCTCAAGATCTTTTTTTTGCTCATTGTTATTTCTTTTGTTTTTACTGGAACTAGTCACTCAGCACAAGCAACCGCCGATATCTGGAATTATGAAGGCATTGCATGGCATACATATCCCACAAAGGTCACGGGAACTACTCCAGTGTATCGATTTTGGAGTGCTAATTATCGCTCACATTTTTATACGATCTCAGAGGCAGAGAAAGCTAAGGTGATCAAGGGTGACACGAACTGGCGGTACGAAGGTGTCGCGTACTATGTCAATGCATTACCCTCAAAATCAAATACGCCTGTTTACCGTTTTTGGAGCAATAATTATCGCTCACATTTTTATACGATCTCAGCGGCAGAGAAAGACAAGGTGATCAAGGGTGACAAAAACTGGCGGTACGAAGGTGTTGCATATTATGTAAGCTCTTCACAGCAAGAACAGACAAAGCCGGCATACCGCTTTTGGAACGACCTCTATCGATCTCATTTCTATACGATGAGTGAAGTAGAAAAAGAAAAACTCGAATCACAAGGACTTGGCCCATCGATCAAAGTTGGTGTGCATGCCTATACGCGGGATGACCTCCGTAACGCAGCATTCAAGATCGACGCAAATAAAGATTATGTGATCAAAGACAAGAGCGGAAAAAAGATCGCAAAGATCAGTGGTGGTACGACCACAAGTGTCAAATATGATGGTGATAGCAATTTTCGTATTTATAATTCGATCTCAGACAAAATTGTCAGTCGTGAAGTACAATTTGCAGCAGCTGATGGCAATAATTTTGATATGATCTTTGATGTACACAAACCTGGCTCCGAATATGATAACTATCGTGGTGAATTGCGGTTGCGCCATAGTGAGGCAACGCGCAACACTTGGGTGATCAATAAACTTCCACTTGAACAATATGTCTGGGGCATTGGTGAGATGACTGGCACAGGTGATGATGACTACGACCGTCTCATGACAGCAGCATTCCGTACCTATGCATACTGGAAGATCCTTTACTCGACAAAATATGCCACAGAAGGCTTTACTGTCGATGCGACGCCTGGCAATCAGATCTATCGTGGACATATCTGGGAGGAACGTTATCCCGATATCCGAAAAGCAGCTCAGATCACACGTGGTAAAGTTGCAAAGCACAAATCTGATGTTGCACTTTCCCCCTTCTCATCATGGACCGATGGACGGACGCGAAGCTTTGAGGAGCGTTGGGGTTCAACTCTCTATCCATGGGCACAATCAGTAAAAGATTCCTGGGGCAAACATCCTGATAAATCGACGTCACAACTTGAAAGTGAAGGTAATCACATGGTTGGTATCAGTGCACACGGCGCACTTTCCCTTGCAGGTGACCATGACTGGAATTGGGATCGTATTATGAAATATTATCTCACAGGGATCAACATCGAACAGATTTATTAGGGATCAGCAGACAGTAACCAGTAATTGGTAATCAGTAATCGCAGATGAAAACGAGCGATAAGGCAACATCAAAATCTTCTTCTATACGTCATTTTTATGATCTTGCTGTATGGAAAGAAGTCCATAGTCTCTCCGTTCAGATATATAAAATAACTGCTAAATTTCCTCAAAAAGAAGTGTATGGTATGAGTGACCAACTAAGACGCGCATCATCATCTGTTGGTGCAAATATCGCAGAGGGATTTGGACGATTTCATTATAAAGATAAGATCAAATTCTACTATAATGCTAGAGGCTCCGCCTGCGAAGTACAAAGTTTCTTATTTCTTGCTAAAGATATTGGCTATGTAACGAAAGATGATGTGCGTATTATTTTTTCGAAATATGAAACTCTCAACAAGAAATTAAATCAATTTATCAAAACAACACAAAAACAATTAGAAAAATAGTAAAATCATCTACATTACTTATCTCAGTTACTGATTAATGCCTGTCTCAGTTTCCTGTCTGTATATTACTGATTACTAATTACCGATTGCCTGTCTTATTTACTCTTAATTACAATTCTATGCTCAAAATAATACTCATTACTATATCTATCCTCTTCATACTTGTTGCGATCTTCGTCATTTCAAAGATCTTCTATGATCGACAGGATGCACTCAAAGATACACCGATATTTTCTGACACGGAAACTGAGACAAATGTAGAACGTCCACTGCCGACAAACGAAACTGTTACGCCCGACAATGACACAGAAAATGAGGAAAATTTTGATCAAGAACAAAAACCTATTAAAACAACGATCACACGTGAAGATTGTACAGCAGAATGTGATGGATTTCTCGCAGATGAACTCACATATTGCAATGAGGTCTGTGGTCTCACCATTCCACCAGACTCAACGGATGGCGATTGTACCAATGTTGAGGACATCCTCGAAGACTACTGTTGGAAAAATAAAGCGATCGACAAAACAGACTTTTCCTATTGTGAAAAAATATCCGATGGTAATGTCTACACAACCTGTAAAAATCGTGTTACAGAAGATATTGTCGACAATATACAATCACAAAATTAACATTATTATGCCAAGAGGTTTAACCTCCCTGTTTCAAAGGCTGAACTTCATCACACTAATAAAAACGAATTAAATCATAAAACAAATATTCTCTATGTCCTCTTATTTTCTCCTTCATATTTCACATCTCTCAGCGCATAGATCGCGATTGTTTCTTTTTGGGTTATCCATGATCATT
>JAUVJK010000063.1 GCA_030592425.1 Candidatus Moraniibacteriota bacterium | reverse complement strand
GTGGTCATTATTATGATCTATTATGATATTGCTAAAGCATTTGGTAAGGATACTGGTTATACGATCGGTCTGTACTTTTTGCCGTATATCTTCTGGCCAATGCTTGCATTTGGTGATGCAAAATATACAGCACCAATTACGACGGTGCAGAAGTCGACATCACATACGTAGATATATTTATAAATTTGCATTTTTATATACAAGGTTTTATAATAAAGAAGTGTTATTGTAATAAGTAATAAATAAAAAATATGGATCCAGTTTTGTATGGAGAGCCAGCTGCTAGTTCTGGCATAATGGCCATAAGTAGTGGTATGAGTTTTCTCTGGTTATGTATCCTGGTTATAGTAATTGTTTCACACTGGAAAGTGTTCACAAAGGCAGGGGAATACGGATGGGCATCGATCATCCCATTCTATAATCTCTATGTTCTTACTAAGATCTCTGGTAGGTCTGGATGGTGGTTTCTTCTTTTGTTCATTCCATTGGTGAATATTGTAATGTTGTTTGTTATTTTCTATGGAGTAAGTCAGGCGTTTGGTAAGGGAATTGGCTATACGATCGGTCTCTATTTCCTCCCATTTATCTTCTGGCCAATGCTTGCATTTGGTGATGCAAAGTACCACGGTGGTGCAGATACTGTTTCACAGTATCCAACATCATAGTTAAGACAAGAAATATATAGTTTTTTAGAAAGTCTTACAAAAAGACCATCTTAGAGTAGATGGTCTTTCTTGTTTTTCTTTCCTTGCATTCTTCACTCAAAGGACATACGATAGTAAGGTTATCAGTTGTGAAAATATTTTATTTATGGAAGATCATTATAAAACATTAGGCGTTGCAGACGACGCAAGTGAACAAGAGATCAAAATTGCTTTTCGCAAGCTTGCGCATCAACACCATCCTGATAAGGGTGGTGATGAAACACGTTTCAAAGAGGTCAATAATGCTTATCAAACGCTTTCAGACAAAGAGAAACGAGCGACGTATGATCAACAGAAAAAATATGGATCACCTTTTGGTAGTGGTGCTGGTACTCCCTATGGTAATGCGCAAGGATTTGGCGGATTTGGTACGCAATCTGGTGCTGGTGCACACACGCATGCCTATCAATATGCGAATTTTGCGAAAAAAGGTGGCATCCTCTTCATTATTTGGCGCATCTTAAAGGCCCTGCCACCAATTGCCTGGATCTTTTTGATCCCAATTGCCGTTGTCGTTCTTTTTGTTGGTGCGATTATTTATCTTCTCTTTGCTTTTGGTCGCAAAAAAACTTCCGGTTTTACATCACGCTTTTAGTAGTTGACGAAGATTGATTTTTTCATATTTTATTTTTTATGGTACAATAGATGCATAAATGAATAGCGCTAAGGCGATTGTTCATGTTTTGGGTAATAAAGAAGGTTATAACAGAAATTAACAAAAACTATGGAAAATCCGTATTTGAGTATCATTATTCCAGCATATAAAGAAGGTGAGCGTATTGGGCGAAATTTATTGGAAATTCAGAAGTATCTAGAGAATAAAGATTTGTCGTATGAACTGATCGTTGTTGTAGACGGATCACCTGACAATACAGCAGAGATCGCAAATAATTATGGTGCGCAGATTCAAGATCTGCGTGTAATCGATAATGAAAAGAATCATGGCAAAGGATATGTCGTACGACAGGGACTTTTGGCGGCAAAAGGGCAATATCGTGTCTTTCTTGATGCAGATGGTTCAACATCGATCACACACCTCGATAAAGCATTGACGTTGATGGATGATGGTACAGATCTCGTTGTTGGTTCGCGGGCAATCGAGGGATCATTTATTCAAGTACATCAACCGCGTCATCGTGAGATCATGGGGGACATGGGTAATTGGTTGATCCGTATCGTACTTGGTTTGTGGTCATATCCTGATACACAGTGTGGTTTCAAGGTGATGACAGCGCAGACAGCAGAGGCTGTCGCATCGCGTATGGTCGTTGATCGTTTCGGTTTTGATTTTGAATTGATTGTTCTCGCGAAAAAGATGGGCTATACTGTAACACAGATGCCTGTACGATGGCTTAATGAAGAAGGCTCTACAGTTGGATTGACGGGGCCAAATGGATTTATTCAAGTGTTGATCGATCTATTCAAAACACGATTACGATTATGGAGTGGATCGTATCAATTGGAAAAGAAAGATATGCAGGAGAAAACATAGCGTGGTAATGACGATTTCAAAAAAATGAACGTTGTTGGCAAATCAAAAAAAACAACAAAAATAATACACAAAAAAATGAACATAAAGATTGAACGCAAAAAGCTACAAGGTGATGCATCTGAATTACGTTATGATCTGCTCAGTGGTGAATGGGTGATTATTGCGACAGGTCGCGGAAAGCGTCCAGATGAGTTTGCTTACGCTGATGAAGACAGGGCTATTTACGATCCTGCAACGGATCCCTTTGCTGATGAGTCTGCAACAGATCAGGAAGATGATGTTTTGATCTATCGTGATCATAATGAAGAATGGACAACACGCGTTTTTCCAAATAAATCTCCAGCAGTTCTTTCCGATCATGAAGTACATGATCTTTCTGATGGTCCATATGGTGCGATGAGTGGTTATGGCTTTCATGAAGTGCTTGTTGTGCGTGATCCAGAACGTCCTTATGCGATCCTTGAACTTTATGAATTAGCGGAGGTTATTGATGCATATCAAGATCGCTATCTGACATTGATGCGCGAGAAAAACGTGAAGAGCATCACAATTTTTCACAATCATGGGAAAAAAGCTGGTGCTTCCATCGTACATCCACATTCTCAGATCGTTTCATTGCCAATTGTTCTCCCAACCGTAGCGCGTGAGATCGCACATTCAGATCTTTATTTCAATCAAAATGGCATTAGTCTTTTTGAGGCAGTTGCAGAACATGAAGCACGTACGGGAGTACATGTTGTGAAAGAGAATGAGGACTTCATTGCGTATTGTCCATTCGCGTCGGAACGGGCATTTCAGATCCGTATTATTCCAAAGAAAGCGCAGGCATATTTTGAACGCATTGGGAATACACAAAAGGTCACGCTTGCTGAAGTTCTTGGTGACAGTTTGCGTGCTCTCTATACAGGACTCAATGATCCAGATTTCAATTTCTATATTCGTACAGCACCATGTGATGGTCAAGACTATGGACATTATCGATGGCATATTGATATCATGCCGCGAACACATCTTTATGCAGGATTCGAATTTGCATCAGATATTGAAGTTGTTCCTGTACGACCAGAAGATGCAGCAAAATTCTTGCGCGAGCAGATCTAACCTTTTTAGAATGAATGGATGAAGGAACATATTTTTGAATTCGTTTCACAATTTCCTGATACGTGGGCAACTTTTTTGTTAGCGATGATCCCAGTCACGGAATTGCGTGCATCGATTCCTGTTGCGATTACGATCTTTGAATTACCACCACTTACAGCACTTCTTTATTCGCTTGCTGGAAATATTGCTATGGGATTGATCGTGCTAGTTGTTGCGAATCATTTTATTTATTATTTACTCAGACATAGTACTTTTCTCGAAAAGATCTGGAACCGTTATATCAAGAGAATTGAAGAAAAACACGCTGAGAAATTTGAGCGATGGGGATCGATGGCACTTATTCTTTTTGTGGCAATTCCACTTCCGATGACAGGCATTGTTACAGGAGCGATTGCAGCATCGATCTTTCAAGTGCCGATTAAAAATGCGTTGATTCTCCTGAGTATAGGAGCATTGATCTCTGGTGTGATCGTTACACTTTTAACTGTGTCTGTTGGTGCTGCATTCTAAAAATATCTTCTTATGAAAAAACTACTTGTTGCAAACTTAAAAATGAATATTGTTTCAGCTGATCAGAGAGATCTGTATATTGCAGGGATCGAATCACGTTGCAGTGATATGATGGCATGTACCGATGTCGTGATCTGTCCGAGCACGATTGATATTTATGCATTTGAAAAATTGGGTACATGTGGTGTCCACATTGGCGCACAGGATCTTGCGTGGAAGGAAAAAGGTGCCTTCACAGGAGAAACATCACCGTTGCGACTGTATGAATATGGTGTCCGTTATACGATTGTCGGACATAGTGAGCGACGATTATATTATGGAGAGTCTGACGCGATGATCGGTGAAAAAGTAGAGAGCGCAATTCGCAATAATATTACGCCTATTATTTGCGTTGGGGAGAGCGCTGAAGCACGTCGTGGTGATCATCCATTTGAGCATGTTCGTGAGCAGATCATTGCAAGTGTGAGTGCTCTTCGTTCGGGAAGTGAACTGACAAATCTGATCTTTGCTTATGAGCCTATATGGGCGATCAGTACAAATCATACCGTGAATGATCCGCAGATCACAGCAAATGATATTCTCAGTGCGAAAGTGGAGATCATGAAGACGCTAACAGAGATCTATGATCGCACGTTTGCATCACAGGTACGTATCCTCTATGGTGGGTCTGTGAACGTAGAGAACGCACATGAAG
>JAUVJK010000047.1 GCA_030592425.1 Candidatus Moraniibacteriota bacterium | reverse complement strand
TTATTTTGATCATTATAATGGTAGGAATGTATAAATTTAATTACCTGGCGAATAAGGATGGATATGATATGGATGGTAATAAAATTGAAACGGTTGAAGATCTGATCATTTGTGATGAAGCTGGTAATGAATATATCAATGAACAAGAGGCAAAAGAAGCTGGATTATCTGAGGAGCAATATAGAGATTGTTACTGATCTGATTAAGCGGGCGTGATGATCATATAATGCGCGTAAATGTCCTCGCTTTGGGATATAGTATAGAGCTTTCTATGTAGAGAATGACAATGGTGAAATTGTACCGTTTGATGAGACATATCAGGAATAAGGATTGAAAAAAGAATTCCACTACATACTATAAAATAAATTTAGTACGATTTAAGGAGTGAATCTATTTTATTGTTTGTTTTAATGGTGATACAATGAGAATAAGTTTTGATTCAGTCAAGAACCTCAAAAAATAATAATTAAAAACAATCATTATGAATGATCAAAAGGAGATCGAAGAAATAAAGTCACACTATAATACAGACATACCAGAGAAAATATTAACACCAAGTAAGGTTGAGACGAGACTTGGCACACTAGAATTTTATGATGGATTGCCTAGTGAAGAGACAACAAAGTTGGTGTATGATAATCTGGATTTTATGCGAGGTACGGAAGTATTTTTGAATGGGATCCCAGCGACGTCACTTGAAGCAATGCAAGTTGGTATGAAGGATATTGGGGCGGTAGAATGTAATCATGTGTGCATGTTTGGTGCATTGTTGGATTCTAATCCTCTTTTCTTGACTGGGAATACAGACACTGTTTACACATCAATTATATTAGATCTAGAGAAAGATGGGCCAACTGTGGTAGAAGTGCCGGCGGGGAGTGGTCCTGGCACTGTTAACGATGCTTTTTTCCGTTTTGTGATCGATATGGGTGGACCTGGACCAGATCAAGGCAAAGGTGGTAAATACTTAATATTACCACCTGGTTATGAAGGCGATGTGCCAGAGGAGGGATATTTTGTCGCGACATCGACATCCTATATCAATTGGGTGATCCTGCGTGGGTTTTTGGTAGATGGAAAGCCTGATGCAGCTGCGCAGATGTATAGAGAAGGACTCAAGATCTATCCACTAAAAGACAGTGAAAATCAGCCAGAGATGAAGTTTATTGATGGTTCTGGTAAGGTTTTCAATTCAATTCATAGCAATAACTATGAATTTTACGAAGAACTGAATACGGTCATTCAAAGAGAACCTCTCTCTCTTATCGATCCAGAATTGCGAGGCCTTTTTGCAAGTATTGGTATCCAAAAAGGAAAAGAATTTGCTCCAGATGAACGTATGAAAACAATTCTAACAGAGGCTGTCGCAGTCGGGAATGCAACAGCGCGGGCGACTGTATACCGAACAAGAGAGGATGAAGCTATTATATATAAGGGTAAACATTGGGAGTCAGCTTTTGTTGGAGGAAATCATGAATGGTTGAAAGATGATGGAAGCGGCGGAAGATATCTTGATGCACGAACACGATTTTTCTATTTTGCAACAGTGAATACACCAGCAATGGTGTTAAAACTAGTTGAGAAAGGATCTCAATATGCAGTAGCTCTGCTAGATGGTGAGGGTGATTATTTATTAGGAGCCAAGGAATATACATTACATATACCTGCAGATGTGCCAGTAAAAGATTTCTGGTCTATTGTTATTTATGATCCACAAACACGTTCAGAATTGCAAACAGGACAACCATTTCCGGGTGTGAATAGTAAATCGAGTCCTCTGGAATACAATGAAGATGGCTCAATTGATCTGTATTTTGGTCCAACGTCTCCAGAAGGCAAAGAAAACAATTGGATTGAGACAAATAAGGACAAAGGTTGGTTTGTTATGTTTCGTGCTTATGGTCCAAAGGAATCATGGTTTGATCAGTCGTGGCAATTAGAAGATGTCAAATTACAAGCCTAGAAAATGAGCTTTTGTATTAATGATTAGGTAAAAGTGTGATGGTAGCTTATAATTAATGATAATAAATAATTATCTAAACAATACTATGGACGAAAATAATAAAAAAAGTAATGGAGTTGTGGTGACGATGGACAATTTTATTCATGCTGATTCAACGCGTGCGTATCTCAAAGAACTAGTTAATACTGGTGGAAAAGTTAATGTAATACGACCGAATCGGGACCGAACTGATACGGATAATCAAGACGTTATTCGTATGAATGATGACACCTTGTATGAGCGAATCATTTTGGATGTTAAGGGTGGCGCAACGATAACAGCGAAAGAGTATGAAGGGTACCAAAATATTAATGTCCTTGACATCAATCATAGTCAGATTGCCACACTTACAGGAGCAGGTACTATAGAAGTGGATGAAACTATGCTTACAGAAGGTCAGCATGCCTATATCATTATTCGCAGTGGGTTGCTAAGAGACCTTCCAGAAGATGAAATGATGGAAAAAGGATATGCAGCGCAGGATGGTATTTCGATTACGTATAATTCTTCTGATCCGTATGTGCCATCAGTTGATTATGATTTGAGTACAATAGATGCTGTGAAATATGAAATTTTTGCAGAGTTTGCAAAACATCCTAAATTAGCACCACGGACTGGTTTTGGCACAATGGAAGAAAGAGATGAAGACAATGCGAGAGTTGTAGTTGCTGTTGGTTGGGGAGGGTTGCCTGGAGATCAGGCTGTTTACTCTGCGTTTTCAGGTAATGTAGAAAGAGGGCAATTTACAATAGATCGGCCAAATCTTATTTTTGATGAAGGAAGTTTCTTCTCTTTTACAATGTATAATGAAAATGGCTGGATTGCTACGAAAAAATATTCAATTAATTCTGATGACATGGTAGAAAATGAGGATGGGACATATACAATTACATTTTTGGCTAGCGGAGAACCTGTACTAGAAGGAGAACAAAATGTGGTAATAACACCACGAGGAAAAGTGTGGACAGGCGTGCTAAGAGCCTATTACCCAAAGGATAAAAATGAAACATATGATTGGGCTGATGCATGGACTAAGCAAATGACAGAGGAATTCCAGAAATAACTACCATACAATAATGTGAGGAGGAATATCATTTTTTACAATGGTGCTCTTCATAATGTGAATATATTGGTAATATTATAGTAAAGAAATTAATAGAAACAATATGATCAATGTAGATATGCTCCCGATGGCTTTGGGCATCGCGATTTCACCAATTCCTGTTATTGCGGTGATTATTATGCTTTTTTCTGCGCGCGCAAAAAGTAATAGTATTGCTTTTGCGATTGCGTGGTTTTTGACCATTACTCTTGTGAGTGTTGGTATTATCTTCTTTTCGTCAGGACAGCAAGTTGTGGCAGAGAATGATAGTGGTACGCAGTGGGTCAAGATCGTTCTCGGCGCCTTGCTGTTATTGCTGTCTGTGAAAAATTTTCGCTCTCGACCAAAAGAGGGGCAAGAGCCGGAAATGCCAAAATGGCTTTTAAAAATTGATGCATTTACACCTCTGAAAGCTGGTGGGCTTGCTGTCGTGCTCTCTGGCTTAAATCCAAAAAATATTGCTCTTATCATTGCGGGCGCAATGATTATTTCAAGTTCAGGACAAATTGACAGTACAACTTGGATAAACGTGAGTATATTTGTTGCGATCGCAAGTAGCACGGTTGTGATACCAGTTGTCTATTACCTTATTGCAGGTAAAAAAGCAGAAAAGACATTGACGATATGGAAAGAATGGTTGTCGCAGAATAATGCGATGGTCATGTTTTGGCTCCTTTTGGTTGTCGGTCTACTTCTTTTGGCGCAAGGCTTTAATTTGATTTAGGAAGGTAATAATGTTCAAGAGATTCAAAAAAACGAGTGTCAGTGATTTTGTTGCGGGGTTGTCTGTCGCGGTGGTATCGATTCCAGAGGGGATTGGCTTTGCGATGATCGTTGGTGTTAATCCGATTTATGGTCTCTATACAGGAGTCATTGCGACGATCATAGGAGCATCGTCTACAGGCTCACCGTTGATGATCGTTACACTGACAAATACGCTCGCAATTTCTGCAGCGAGTGTATTGACGTCAACAGGGAATGAAGGGGCACTTGGTGTGCTTTTTATGCTGACGATCATGGTTGGTATTTTTCAACTATTGATGGGGATTTTCAAAATGGGTAGCGTCTTGCGTTTTATTTCAAATGGTGTGATGACGGGATTTGTTCTTGGCTCTGCGCTACTAGTTATCATTGGACAATTGGAAAACTTTACAGGTTATCATGTGTCGGCAGAGTATAACAATGAGTTTGCAAAAGTGCGTGATATTCTTGTGAACTTTCCTCAATTTGATACGACAACGCTTCTCGTCGGTTTTGCTACAATTGGCCTAGTGGTATTATTGCAACGCATGAAACAGATCGAGCATTCTGCATATGCGATTGTGCTTGTCATAATGACGATTTTTGTCGCTTTGATAGATCGTATCTCGACAGAAATTGTTGGTGACCATATGGCCATCCCTAGTGGCCTACCGGAATTTGTGATGCCGGATTTCTCTGCAATTAGCATTCTAATTATCCCAGCAATTGCAATTGCGCTTGTCGGCCTTATCGATGCAGCAGGTGTTATGGCGGTTTACGGGAATAAGAAATCTAAGAAGAATGGTCCATCGCGTGATTTTATTGGTCAAGGTCTAGCTAATGCTGTTGGTGGTTTTTTTGGAGGAATGCCGGCAGGGGGATCTTTTTCGCGGACGGCACTCAATGTTGAATCCGGTGCTAGATCACGAATGGCTGGGATATTTGCAGGTATTATTACACTTGGCATTATCTTATTTTTTGCATCATTTATTGAACTCATACCACATGCGACACTCGCAGGAATTCTTATCCTTATTGGGATCAATATTATATTGCACTTGCGTCCTGAGATCATTGCCGTGTGGAAAACATCACAAGTTTCACTGATCGTTATGATGGTGACATTTGTGGCGACGCTTTTGATGCCTCTGTACTATGCAATTTTTGTCGGTGTCGCTTTATCGTTAATTCTGTACGTGTTTAATACGTCAATGAAGGTCCGGCTGATGCAAATGCGACGAACGGGAGAAATGCGCTATACAGTATCTGAAACAGATAAAGAATTGACATCATCAGATGTGACGATCGTGACACCATATGGGAATATCTTCTTTGCAGTTGCTGGAAATATTGATCACCTCGTGCCATCTTTTGATCATGCAAAAAATGCTGTACTGATCTTTCGCTTGCGAGAACATAAAACATTAAATAGTACAGCAATAAAAACTATGGTAGACCTCGCAGAAGAACTGCGCAGTGGTAGTAATAGATTTATTCTCTCAGGTGTAAGCGAAATACTATTGGAGCAACTTAAGCGTATTGGTGTAGATAAACAGATCGGTGAAGAGAATATATTCGTTGCAACCGATACACTCCTTGAATCAACAGAAAAAGCATGGATCGAAGGGCAGATATACATTAATAATAAATAACATAAATATTATTTCACAAAGAATATGGAGATAACTTCAGCACACGATGCATTGCCCATTACAATTTTGACAGGTTTTTTGGGGGCAGGAAAAACGACATTGTTAAATCGAATTTTAAATGGAGATCATGGAATGAAAATAGCTGTGCTCGTAAATGATTTTGGCAAAATTAATATAGATTCAAAACTAATTATTGATGTAAATGACAATGCGATTAGTTTGGCAAATGGATGTGTGTGTTGTCAAATTAGAGATGATTTGATGGACGCGATAGACGAAGTGATGAGTCGATCGGACAGACCTGAATACATAATTATTGAAGCGAGTGGTGTCGCAGATCCTTCAAGTATTGCATTGACATTTGTGCAACCAAGATTTAGGGACAGTGTCAGATTAGACAGTATTGTGGCTGTGGTTGATGCTGATCAGTTTTATGCTAGTCCAGACTATCCAGAATTACAAGAGCTAAAAATTAGACAAGTGGCCTTTTCCGATATAGTAATTTTAAATAAAACAGATTTGGCTGACAAAAAACAGCTACAACAAGTAGAAGATGAAATTAATAAACGATTTAATAGATTGCGTATAGTCAAAGCAGTTGAGTGTGCCGTCCCGTTGGAGATATTATTGGGCGTGGGTAGATTTAATGTGAGTCAACTTGATGAAGGGGAAAAAACAAAAAAACAAAAAAAGCATATAAATCATAGTGAAGTATTTGATACATGGAGCTATGAGACAGGAGACAAGATGTCTTTAGAAAAGTTAAAGTTGATGGTCAAAAATTATTTGCCAGCAAATATTTATAGATGTAAGGGGATTGTATATTCAGATGAATTTCCAAACAAGCAAATAATCCTACAAGTAGTTGGTCGGAGGAGTGATGTGTCAATAGGAGATGACTGGGGTGATGCAGAGCAAAAAACACAAATTGTAGCTATTGCAGAAAGTGGAAATATTGATAATAATGAGTTGATGAAAAACTTTAATAAGTGTATTATATAATTATAAACAATAAACTATTGAACAGCACAATTT
>JAUVJK010000024.1 GCA_030592425.1 Candidatus Moraniibacteriota bacterium | reverse complement strand
CAAACTCTCCTTTCAAAATCTGAGGATTCGTTTCGAAATAGTCAATGACTGTTTCAACGGATCCTCGTTTTATTTCCTCAAACATTTTTGTAAGTTCTCGTCCGACAATAACCTGCGCATCAGGTTTTTTTTCTTGCAATAATTGAAGATTTTTCACAACGCGGTGCACACTATCATAGTAGATAACCGGTACGTCACTCGCTGCCACTTTTTCAAAAAAAGTTTTCCGCCCTTTTTTGTGCGGAGGATATGCAAGAAATGTAAATTTTTGGAGATCGATTCCTGCAACGGAAATAATTACACTCAGAGCTGATGCCCCAGGAATTGGTGTCACAACAATGCCCTTTTTCACTGCTGCAGCAACAAGTTGATTACCTGGATCACTGATGCCCGGCGTCCCAGCATCACTTACATAAGCAACATTGTCACCAGTAGTAAGTTGCTCTACAATACGATTGATCTTCTCCTCTTTTGAATGATGATGAAGTGCTGTCGTTGGCACAGTGATCTCATAATGCATCAAAAGTTTCTTTGTGACGCGTGTATCTTCACATGCGATGAGATCGACGCTTTCCAATGTTTCAATGCCACGAAATGTCATATCGGCAAGATTACCGATTGGTGTCGCGACAATAAAGAGAGTCCCGCCATCTGCGCTTATCTGTTCATCATTCATAAGAGCTTTTTAAATAGTAATGTTATTGCGCCTGTGCAGTTTTTTTATCCATCATATCACGCGCAAAAATTCCGATCGCACCAGCGATTGGAACAGCCAAGATCACACCGACAATACCTGCTACCTGCAAACCGATTAAAAGTGCGAGGATGACTGCAACAGGATTGAGGCCAATTGCACGATTCATGATCTTTGGAATCAAAACATAATTTTCGAGCATATTGATCAGGAGATATGCGACGATCACAAGAATACCTGTCAGTGGATCGATCATGAAACCAAGAATCGCTGCTGGAACAGCGCTCATGATCGGCCCAAAATATGGCACGATCTCCAAAAGACCACCTAGGACTGCAAGAACGAGTGCATATGGCACACCAAGTACTGTGAGTGCAATATAATAGAGTGTTCCAACAAAAAGCATTGTGATAATCTGTCCTACAACCCACCGACCAAAATTGCCCTCAATACGATCTGTCAGTGAACTCACATAATCCTTGTGTCGTTGTGGCGTGATTGATGTCAAAAATCGTTTGAGACCATCTTTTGTAAGTGACATATAGAAAGACATTGCGATAACAGCAACTGCTGAGATCATACCAGCAAAGACGCCTGCCGTCGTAGAAACGATGTCTTGTAATGAGCCAGCCATCTGCGCACCTAGATTTGCCAATGTACTCTCAGCAGTACCAGCTTGTTCCATACCAAGTTTTTCTTGTAACCAATGAATCTGACCAGGAAGAGCCTTACTCAGTTCCTCCATCTGAGCAGTCAGAACCGGGAGAATGAAGTAGATCAATAATCCAACAGCACAAAAGAAGATGATGTAGACCAGCGTGACGGAGACTTGTCGCGGCATAATACGCTGCATTCGCTTGATGATCGGTGTTAATGCTGCTGTAATGATCACAGAGATCAAAAAAAGTGCGATCACATCACGGATCACATATAAAAACCATATCGCACCAAGAATAAGAAGTGTGCGAAAAATAATACTTGGCGATATTTCAATAGCTCTACTCATAATAGTATTTTAGGCGATCTAATATTTCATTGATAACTGCCACATTCTTAAATTTAATCTATCACAAGCATTCCTAAAATGTAAGGAGTTTTGCAATTTCTTTTTCATTCTCCTTTTGTGGCCCAATGATCGCACAGTTAAGACCTTTGTTCACAAAAATATCCTGTGCAATATTCTGGATCTGTTTTGCTGTTACTTTTTTGATCTTTGCGAGTGTTTCTTGTGGCATCACAATCTTTCCTTTGACAGCTTCTTGCTCTGCAAAATGTGATGCGATTGCACTAGATGTTTCATAACCGAAGGAAAGCCGTCCCTCAAAACCACTTTTTGCCCGTTGCAATTCTTCACGTGCCACACCACTTTTTGCTACTTTTTTAAATTCTCTCAAAATAATCTCTATCGTCATCATGAGATTTTCATGTTCCACACCAGCCTTTACTAAGAAAGAACCCGTTTCATTGTACAATTCTGTCCCTGCACTGACTTCATACGCAAGACCTTTCTTTTCTCGTATTTCACTCCACAGACGACTACTCATACCACCACCAAGGATATTCGCAAGAAGATGCAATGCAAAACGTTGTTTATCATCAGAACCTGCTGTTTTCACACCAACGATCACGTGTGTTTGATCTGTTTTTTTATTCTTAATGACAAGACATGGTTCTTTTTGATCATCATTATATTGTTCATACGCAGGTTTTTCATTCGCACTCATCACAGCAAAATCTTTACGGATCTTTGCGAGCACTTTTACCTGAGGAAAGTTCCCCGCAACACATACAACGGTATTCTTTGCACTATAGCAACGATCTTTATACAAAAGGATATCTTTTTGTCTAAAACTTTGCACATTATTCTTTGGTCCAAGGATCTCACGCCCTAATGGATGCTCAATACCATAAAAAAGCGTATCAAAAACATCAAAAACATTACGACTTGGCATATCTTCATACATATTGATCTCCTGCGTGATCGCACCAGATTCTTTTTTGATCTCTTTTGGACGAAATGTCGCATGCAAAAAAAGATCACTGATCACATCAAGCGCTTGAAGTGTTTTACTTGCAGGTACCTTCGCATAGTACCCACTCCGATCCTTCCCTGTATACGCATTATGCGACGAACCAATAGCATCAAGCTCTTTCGTAATATCAATCGCATTTGGGCGTTTTTTTGTGCCCTTGAAGAACATGTGCTCCAAGAAATGCGCCAAGCCATTTTCACGCGCATCTTCATAGCGCGATCCCGTTCCAACACAAATCAATACTGTTGCTGTTGGCATATCTTTCACTGGTACAAGAATGACACGCAAACCATTTTTGAAAGTGTGTTTTTTATAATGCATATTATTTCACGTTATTTTTCTAATAATCGAACAAGTAACCGTACCGGCGTTCCTTTTGCTCCTTTTGCAAGACATTCATCAAATGATGCTGTCATCATTGGTGCCATATCGATATGCATCCAACTTTTGTATTTCTTTGCAAAATGCTTCAAGAATGCTGCCGCAGTAATTGCACCACCATATCCTGGTTGCCCCTTTGTGCGAATATTTGAAATGTCACCATGTGATCCTACGATCTCAGCACTGTATTCTTCCCACAGTGGTAATCGCCATACATACTCCCCACTTTCTTCACCAAGTAATTCCACTTTTTCTGCAAGTTTATCATCATCTGTAAAGATTGCACTCGCACGCTCACCAAGAGCTGCCATTGCTGCGCCTGTCAATGTTGCAACATCGATCACATATTTTGGATTATATTGTTTTGCAAATGTAAGTGCATCAGCAAGGATTAAACGACCTTCTGCATCCGTATGTCCTACTTCCACAGTCGTTCCATCCATCATCCGTACAATATCACCAGGACGAAATGCACTTCCACTAGGCATGTTCTCTACTGCTGGCACAAGCACAATAATATTTTTCTTCAGTTTTAATTTTGCTGCGGCAATAATCGTAGAAATCACCGCTGCACCACCACTCATATCCATCATCATCTCAAGTCCATAAGGATGTGGCTTCGTATCAATGCCACCCGTATCAAATGTCACACCTTTTCCGACAAGAACAGCTGGTTTCATTTTTTTATTTGTCGCACCTTTATACTCCAAAATAATAAATTGTGACTTCGCTATACTTCCTTGCCCAACCGCAAGAATGCCACCCATTTTCTTTGTTCGCATTTTTGATTCATCTAGAACACGCATACGAATACCTGTCCCACGTATCGCCTTCATTGTCTCATGCACAAGGATCTCTGGAGTCATATCACCACCAGGCGTATTCGCAAGATCGCGACAAAAATTGATCTGCTGCGCTACAATCATCCCTTTTCTGACACCACTGCGGACACCTACAATATCATTCAAGCCAGCAACGATCACTATTTCCTCTAGATCAGTCCATCCCTCTTTTGGTTTTTTCTTGTAAGTACGAAATTGATATGCCGCCATCAGTGCATTTTCAGCAAAAAGTTGTTCACAATGTTCACTAAGATCATCAAACGCAACAAGATCTTTCCATTTAATGACAATTTTCTTCACCTTATTCTTCTGTGCTTCCTGGACAATTGAGCGTATTAATAGCAACCACTTTCGCTGATTCATTTCTTTTACTTTCAGCACCTTCATCTCCAAAATCTCTTGTTTTGACTCTACAACAAAACGTGATTGAGCTATTTTCTCATTCAATCGCACTTCGACATAGTTCTTTTGTTCCACTTTGTGATCTGTGACTGTGATCTTCATATTATTATTCTAATTAATTATCTTTGTACATTTTCAATACTCTCCCCTTTCACTATCATTCTTTCTTTACCACGATGTCACTTTCATATGACATAATAGTTCACTACATCAACGATCATTCACACCCAAAATACAGAAAGAAAGAGTAATAATATGAATAGCCTAACTAAACTATTAGATAAAAATGTTATATTGGCACTTGATCACACGGAATCATTTTGTCATTAAGTGTATATACTATTGCAAAAGCAGAGAACTAATATGTTTTCATATGCATTATGTCTCTTTGAACTATGATACTCTTCATCAGCAACGATATCAATCTAGCACATCTTAGTGCTATGATAGTAATTATAGCCACCTCTTGTCAACCGAGATATATAAATTTTATATTAAATCATGGATCATTGCACAAGGACATCCTGGTGCATCTCACCTGCAATGAAGTATTTGATTGAAAGAGCTGCCAATCCTGTCGTATGAGGATTAGCCTCTGTATCACCACGATCACGCCAACCGTTATCCACTTGTGCATTTTTTACGATTCCCTCGATCCAATGAATATCAACCATGTCACCTTTACCTGCCCAAAAAAGGAGAACAATGCGCTCCGCGAAAAGATCACTAAATTCTTGATCAACCTCTTGTGCTGTAATGATTGATCTAATGACCTTTTTTTTCTCATTAAATATTTCCTCACCAGTACGACACCCTAATTTTTCTATAATAAGGAGCCCTAACAAATTGTGAGTATCACCATAACCACCTTCATTATCCCGTATCAGTCCAAGAAGTTCTTGATCAAAATCATCGTAGCCACTAGCGTCACAATAAAGCGCTTTTATAATTACTTCATCTGTTGGGTCAATCATCATATTTCGATACCGCTGATCAATGTCATACAGGGGTGTCTCTACGCCCTCACGCAAAAATAGATCGATCACGTCCCCGCCTGATTCGACGCGTCGCGTGATAGAAAGATCGTCAATATGTAAAGCGTCTTGATAAATACGGTCAAAGGGGTCTTTATCAAATATTCGCTGCAACTGACCATTTTGTTCTGGCCACAACATTGCATGCATCAGATATTCATCTGTTTGCAGTGGTTGATTATAAACATCATAATAATTCTTCACATCTTCGAGTACTGGTGCAAAATAATATTTTTTCATTGCACTACCAACCACACTCTTATGAGGACTATGTTGGTATGACATATATTCTGCGACTATCAGGAATGAGAATATTAAAATGATCGCAACAATATTGCGCTGTGATATTTTTTTGTAGATCTTTTTTATCTGCAAACGTACTAGCATAAAAAATTGCCCTAGAGATTTTCTGTAAAAAACTTTTCTAGATCAGTAATTGCGATCTTCTCTTGTTCCATTGTGTCACGATCACGCACAGTCACCGTTCCAGTTTCAAGTGTATCAAAGTCGATTGTTACACAATACGGTGTTCCAATCTCATCCTGCCGTCGGTAACGCTTTCCGACATTGCCGTTATCATCAAACTCACACATATATTGTGATTTAAGCGCATCAAAGATTTCCTTTGCTTTTTTTACAAGTTCTGGTTTATTTCGCATCAATGGGAAAACAGCAATTTTTACGGGTGCCAAATTCTTTGGTAATTTCAAGACAATACGCGATTTTCCTTCGCCAAGATCTTCTTCTACAAAGGCATCTGTCAAAACAGCAAGGAACGTACGATCGACACCAACCGATGTCTCTACGACATGAGGTACGTATTTCTCATTTGTCTGGGGATCACGATAAGAAAGGTCAACGCCAGAATATTTTGTATGTGTTGAAAGATCATAATCACCACGATAATGAATACCTTCTAGTTCCTTGAAACCAAAAGGAAACTTGTACTCAATATCCCATGCCATTTTGGCATAGAAAACAAGATTTTCATGCTCATGCCATTTCAAATTTTCTTCTTTCAAGCCAAGATCCAAATAATATTGCCACCGCTTTTGACGCCACTGCTCATAGACATCAGCTGCGTCATCTGGATGTATAAACATCTGCAATTCCATTTGCTCGAATTCTCGTTTACGAAAGATAAATTGCCGTGCTGTGATCTCATTACGAAAAGCCTTCCCAATCTGCGCAATGCCGAAAGGTATTTTTACACGCGCCGTATCAACAATATTCTTATAATTAATATAGATCCCCTGACATGTCTCACCACGCAGATATGTCGGCTCTTTTTCCCAATCAGCTGTAAAATTACCAAGGTTTGATTGCACAAGCAAATTGAAATTCTTTGCCTCTGAAAAACTCTTTTGCCCACATTTTGGACATGTCAGTTTTTCTTTATTTTCTGTGAGAAGTCCGTTGATCTCTTCTTCCGTCATTTTTTCATCCGCAAAAATACCAACATCTTCAAGGAGGTGATCTACGCGCGCACGCGTATGACATTTCTTACACTCCGCCAATGGATCACTAAAACCACTTACGTGACCAGACGCTTCCCATACTTTTGGATGCATAAAAATACTACTATCAAGCCCAACAATATTCTCATTTTCTTGCACCATCGCCTTCCACCAAGCCGCCTTGATGTTCTTTGAAAGTTCTGTACCATACGAACCATAGTCATAGACAGCCGCAAAGCCACCATAGATCTCACTTGATTGAAAAATAAAACCACGTCGCTTTGAAAAAGCAACGATCTGTTCCATTTGTTTGTTATTTTTTTCATTCATAAATATGATAATTAAAATAAATAGTCAATATGTGCAGTATAGCGCTAGAATGAAGATTATTCAAGAAAAGATTTTTCATAATTTATCGAAAAAGCAAACTCCTTCATATTTCGATGATTGACATACTGGGTTTCTCACGATAGTATTATCATACATAGCTTCTTTGAAAAAGAAAGGTGAAAAAGTAAATGACTAAGCGTAAGAAGGAATCTAGAAAGAAAGCAAAATGTAAGAGTCGTTTCGCTGAAATTTTACAAGGATTTGAAAATTTGGAAACAGGATTGGACGCACTAGAAAAAACCATGAAGTCACTCGAAAAAACGACACATTCTTTATCAAGAGAATCGCGTGAAAATGAAGCAACAATAGGCAAACTAATGGCTATGACTGATAATCTTAATCACTATCCGCCTCTTGGTGTTCCGTATAACACTGGGACAGGTCATATCGATCCAGGGTGGCGATGGGAATTTGATTCGATTCCAAAATAGTGATAAGTCACCTAACCAATTCGCTCAAACATATTGCTGTCTGAGCGCTTTTTATTTTCTAGGATGTCTAGGATGTTTTTATTAAAAAAACAATGTTCATCATTCAAATTTTTTTGCCGAGATGAAACATTTCTGCCACATCGTTCAATAAAAAAGGCTATATATAAATTTTCATATATACATAGCCTCATATTTTTTTAAGCATGATCATTATTTATCTTTTTGATAATACTTCAAATACACGTGTAACATAACACCAATGAAGTAACCCCGATAAACTCTATTCCCACACTTTCGCAAAGACTGTCGAATCACTTTCAGATCGTCTCCGTTGAGATCAACGAGACAACCATAAACGAAATTTGGGTAGCGATTCTCAAAAGAAGAAACGACACTCTTCTTTCCATCACGCCAGTATGCAATAGAGAATACTCTATGCCATTTACAAAAAATGATCAATTCCTCAAATATATAGAAACAATTTACTTTTAGACTTGGAACCATTCTGTGAGATGAGATAACCCTAGGAATATTACGTAGCAATATCATTTTAATACCCTCTTCGATTTGTAAAACAACAAAAAACCGCCATTTGGCGGTTGAAATGACTTTTTGTAATATATATTACAACGAAAAGACAAACCGCCAAAGCGATATAATTGTCTTTGTAATTGTTGTAGCAATATAACTCATACGACCATACTAACACATTTAAAGGATGCTACAAGGTATGGCAATGGGTACTATTCAGATCATAGCTTTATGACTTCTAAAAGGTCAAGATGCGAATAGTCTATATATTACTCTGCCGACATACCGATCACACATAACATTGCGCTAAACGACTCTCCATTATGTCGTCGTGCAGAAAAGAATTTTTCATCATCATCAAACGTACATTCTACGCAATAATTAATATGGATTGGGGCAATGCCATGATCTTGTGCCTGATCGAGGATCATTTGCTGCAAATTGATCTTTACTTTATCCAAAGAGGAACTCTTTGAAATATATTTATCTTGTGAATAATGACCAAATTCACTGATAATCTCCTCAAAATGAAATTCAAAATTGGCTTGTGAGATCCCTGGCCCAAGAACGACACGAATCTCACAAGGATCAGCACCCTGAGCAACCATGACACTAATCGTTTTGCCAACGATTTCTTTCACAATACCACGCCATCCAGCATGTGCGATCGCTACAATGCCAGACTTTGGCTCATAAAAAAAGACAGGGAAACAATCTGCAACTGTAAGAGCGATATAAATTCCCTTTTCTTTTGTCACAAGAGCATCTACATCTTTGTAAAAATTTCGTTCAACATCATCAACAACTGCAACTTCTGTTCTATGCGCAACAAGACCACTTACGAGATCTTTATATGGAATGCTATTTGCCGCACAAAAAGCACGCCGTTTGTTAACTGCCTCACGATCGATCTGTGGATCTCGAATTTTCATATTGCCATCATTCTGGAGAGATATCGTTGCGATAATATCAGGATACTGATGTAAAAATTTCATCATTTTTTTATTTTTGACCACGATTATACCCTCTTATTATAACAATCCTCCCTCTGTTCGCATAGATGTTTAGATCTTCTTGAGCTTCATACTCTTCTTTTGCAAAAGATCCATTAACTGCATGTAAAATCTAAGATTATGAAGAGATGCCATTTGTGCACCAAGTGGCTCACCTACACGAAAAAGATGATGCAGATATGCACGCGAATAATTCTCACAGGCGTAGCAATCACATCTTGCATCAATTGGTGTAAAGTCCTCTTTGAACTTTCCATTCTTAATATTAAAAGTATTATAGAAACCATCAGTAAAATTTTCGGATTCCACATCAAATTTCATCTGCGACTCTTTATTGAAAACAAAAATTCTCCCATGTCGGCCCTCTCGCGTTGGGATAACACAATCAAAAAGATCCCATCCCAATGCATGGCATCGCACAATATCCTCTGGAGTTCCAACACCAAGAGCAAATCGTGGCTTATCGATTGGTAAGCAAGCAGCTGTGTGCGCAACAATTTCCTCCATAAAAACACCCTTATGATCTATATGTCGACCACCAAAACTATAACCATCAAAATCAATGTCGATAAGTGCATCCGCACATTTCTTACGCAGATCATTATATGGACCACCTTGCACAACTGCAAAAAGAAGTGGCCGTGTTTTATCTGAATATTTTCCTTGTACTATTTGGTTTTTAAATTCATCTTTACATAGCTGTGCCCATCTGATAGTGCGTGCAACAGCTTTTTCATGTTCGCTACGTGATGCATTTGTTGGCCGTGGATCATCAAGTACTACCATCATGTCCGTTCCTATTACAAACTGAGCCTGCATTGCACGCTCTGGCGTAAGAACGTGCAAAGAGCCATCAAGGACGCTACGAAACTCCGCACCATTTTCTGTAATACGCCCTAACTTTGCATTTCTATGGATCAAAGAGTAAACCTGATAACCACCACTATCAGAAAGAAGTGGTTCATCCCATTGCATCAATGCATGAACGCCATCAGATTTTTGCAAGAGGTCAACACCAGGCTGCAGGAGAAGATGATATGTGTTCACAACCATTGACACCACACCAATAGAGTGTAATTGTTTATTTGTAAGACCGCGAACACTTGCACGTGTCGCATCAGGCATAAAAAAAGGTGTTGTAATTGAACCGCGACGCGTCTGCAGTGTACCGCATCGAGTTCCACTATCTTTTTGATCTAGTGTAAATATGTCATTATTCATGTGGAGAGTTTATCACTTTTCCAGTACTGTGCCAATCCTTAGAGTATCATCAGTATTTTGATCTTGCACCCTCGTTGATACACTTCGTGACTGCATTTCTAATTCTCTCCCTGTAAATAGATCGATTGCACTACCGACTGACTCATTGAGAAGCATTGGTGTTGTATGCACCTGATCCAAGGATGGCGTTAATCCCACTTGAAATTGAACAGTGTGTTCATCAGTGGCTGCGCCAGCAGCAGCATCTATACGACCAACATTCCACACAATTTTTTGTGTACGTTCATTAAAAGAAAGAGATTCATCCTTCGGATCTATAATATCCTTCCACTCAACGCCCGTTGGCAATGCCGATTCAACAACTGCATCTTTGATATCATTTAATGGCCTTTGGATCGTCCATACAATCGTATAGATCGTTTCTTCCTTTACTACTGGGGGGAGTGGTCCGTATCCTAGTAAAACAGGTCCATTATAATAACTCTCCGCCGTTAATTGAAGTGGCGCATCCACCTTCACTACAAGCGTATTACTTGCAATAAGTTTGTTACGATCAATTGGCGTTTGAATATCTGGAGAATCAATATGTGCGATCGTTCTCACCGAAAAATCCTTATCATGCTTATCATTGATTGGCGCGGGATTATGTAGTGGCAATGTAAAATTGACCGATCCCGTATCACCTGGCTCAAGATACGCAAGAGATGGGACATCGACAACTTTCCATGTGATCAGATCTTTATTTGGATCAAGTGTTCCACTCGATAGATCGATCTTTTCAATATTAACAATATCTGCATTAATTTTAAGTGTCAAAATTACATTTCGCAATCCAATTTCACCATCATTACGATATGTTATTTTGTAATCTAATTGATCCTCAATACTTGCACTATTATTATCCGCATTTACCGTCTGCTGTACAGTGAGTGGTGAACTAATGATTCGCAGAACATCCTCTGCTTTTGCAAAGATCGTCATATTATCATTTGACCCTGTACCCATAATGATCTCTGTTTTCTTTACTTCGTCACGCACACCATCCATCGTTCCATGAATATTAATTGTACCAGAACCATAACTTGGTATCATTGCGATCTCCCATACACTATTATAAGATGGTGCAGGTGATGATGATAGTAATGTAAAACCATCTGGAAATTCTACGATGATCTTCTGATCTTTTAATTCCTTTGATGATGTATTCTGATATGTGATGCTATAATCAATTTCATCCCCATTTATGATCTCTTCTGGTCCACGAATATCAATATTCACTGGCGAAGAAGTGATCGTTGTTGTTTTTGCATCATCCGCTTCATACATTGTTGTAGAATTCTCAGGAGTATACCGCAGTGTCGCAATGATCGATATAACATGACCCTTTGCACCATGTAATTCACCATGAATATCAACCTTTCCATTCTCTTTTCCTGAGACTTTTCCAAGAGCGACATAGCTACCCTTATCACTTGCGCGTTCTACATCTGACGATTCATCTACTTTAAAATTATCACTATAATTAATAAAGAGTTCTACATTCTCTAGGTCTGCACGATTATTATTATCATAAGAGATCGTATATGTCGCACGCTCCCCACCTTTAATAGTATCTGGACCCGTAACTAATACAACAACATTCTCCTCATTAAAAAAACTACGCTGTAAGAGT
>JAUVJK010000052.1 GCA_030592425.1 Candidatus Moraniibacteriota bacterium | reverse complement strand
GGTCGACCATACCTTTTAGTTGAAAGAATTGCGCACCATCGTCATCTCGAGATACGACCAATGCTCCGGCCATGACTTTCTCCTCTGGCAAACCTGATTCTCGTGGTTCAAAGACGTGACCAATTTCAAAGATCTGCATATTCGCAAAATAACTGAGATTCTTTTTTCCTGCACGTAGAAGGCTACTTGCAAGTGTACGCCGCATGAGAGTCTGATCAGAACTCATCGGATTGATCAGTGACACGTGTCTCTCATCATCGAGACCAAGATTTTGTGCATCCTCAACTGCATAGAAAGCATAGCCTTTTACCTCATCATATCCTCCGGCAACAAATATATCACGCAGTGAATGTTCAAATGCACGCTGTTCATTTCGCGTGACAGCTTGTACATGCCCTTGTAGTGGTAGTGGCGTGATCTTTTCATAGCCATAGATCCTTCCGACTTCCTCGATCAGATCAGTTTGATCAGTGAGATCGATACGGTCTGTTGGAATAGTGCAGATCAGCTTAGACTCTTTTGCCTTAGTGCTGATACGTAAGCTCTCAAGGATCTTTCTAATATCACCTTCTGTGATCTCTACACCAAGAAGCTGTGCAACTTTTTTGGGAGACAAAATGATCATTTGCGGTGTTGTAGGATTGGGATAAATATCAATGTGACCAGAGCATTCTGCACTGCAGAGATCATTAAACAGATTCGTCGCCTGTTGCAAAGCAACATCAACAAGATTTGGATCGATCTCTCTCTCAAAGCGGTATGCCGCATCTGTTTGAAGATTATGACGTACCCGCGTCTTACGTATACTAATTGCATCAAAATTGGCCACTTCGAGAATAACATCAGTCGTTTTGTCAGTAATACCACTTTGTTGCCCTCCCATGACGCCAGCAATTGCCATTGGTGCGGTTCCATCAGTTATTACAACATCTTCAGAATCAAGTGTGATCTTGGAGTCATCTAAAAGTGTAAGCTTCTCTCCTTTTTCTGCCTGTCGTACATCAATCGTTACCTTTTGACTTTCGCCTTTTGACTTTTGACTCGCGAAGGCATGGAGAGGTTGTCCTGTTTCGAGCATGACATAATTTGTAATATCAACGACATTGTTAATAGGTTGCATATCACATGATATGAGACGTTGCTTGAGCCAGTCTGGGGATTCTTTGATCGTTATGTTGGTAAATGTTGTTGCAGAGTATCGTAAACACTTTTGGGTATCGATTGAGACATCTAGATCAGTAGTCTCATTCTTCGTTACAAATTCTGCATTTACTTTTGATGTCTGCTGTGCAATTTTTGCTTCAGGATCTAGGATTGCGATCTCACGTGCAACACCAATATGAGAGAGGCAATCATGTCCACGATTCGGGAGAATATCAATATCAAGAATCACATCATCAAGGCCTTTATATGTACCAAAATTTTGACCAACTGGTGCATCTTCTGAAAGTACGATAATGCCTTCATGATCACTACCAAGTCCAAGTTCGTCTTCGGCGCAGATCATACCACATGATTCGATGCCTCGAATTTTACTTTTCTTAATCGTGAAAAAGTTCTCTCCATCCGGTAACTTTGCACCGACAACAGCGACGGGTACTTTTTGACCAACTGCAAGATTTGGCGCGCCACAGACGATCTGTAGCTTCTCTGTGCCAATATCCACCGTTGCAACATTCAATCGATCGGCATCAGGATGCTTTTCTTTTGTAAGGACTTCACCGATGACGACATGTTCCAAACCGCGTCCTTGCAGTATTACATCCTCAACTTCAAAGGAATGCACCGTTAAAAGTTCCGCAATCTCTTGGGCAGACTTTGTAGTACCACTTAATTCTTTGAGCCAGTTGTAACTAAACTTCATAGTGCAAAAATTATCAATTTTAATTCAACCAAAATTCTTCAGGGTAATCCTTTTGCTTTCTAATAATGCAGTTTTTAACATAATTGTCAGATGGGAAATTCAAACCAATTGAGCCGTCAAGAATATTCTTTGTACATTCCTCACTCTTACAGCTATTTAACATGTCAGTAAAATCATCTTCTGCTACATGTTTCTCCTTTTCACACTCTAATCGTAAAATTCCAATTCGAAGATTTCGCTCCTTTTCTCTCTCTATTTTAGGTAATCCAATCAGTACGTAGTACACAATCGTGAAACATAGAAGTAAGAATGCGACTCCGACAAGTATTTTAAGTATCTTCATGCTAGTTATATATAACTTAGAATTGTTTTGTAAATCGTATATCGCCGCTATGGAAGTGACGAACATCATCAATCTTATATTTCATCATTGCCAGTCGCTCCATGCCAAAGCCCCATGCAAATCCTGTATATTGATCACGTTCATAGCCTGCAGCGACGAGGACATTTTGGTGAACCATGCCAGCACCACCAATTTCAAGCCATCCTGTTTGTTGGCATGAACTACAGCCTTTTCCGCCACAGTTCGTACATGAGATATCAAATTCAAATCCTGGTTCCACGAATGGGAAATAACTTGGTCGTAGGCGAATCTTTAGTTTCTTTCCAAAGAATTGGGAGAAAAAAGTTTCCGCTACTGAGAGAAAGTTCGCAACACTCACATCATCACCAACGACAAGCGCCTCAAATTGATGAAATGTATGTTCATGAGAAGCGTCCGTTGCCTCCTGACGAAAAACGCGTCCTGGAATAATGATCCTGTACGGCGGCGTGTGTAACTCCATATAACGCACTTGAACGCTAGATGTATGAGTACGAAGAACAAACTGTTCACATTCTTTTTCTGAGCTGTCCTTTGATACTGCATTTTTTGCCCAAAAAGTATCTTGCATATCACGTGCTGGATGATCTGCTGGTACATTGACCGCATCAAAGTTATAGAATTCCGTCTCTACTTCGGGTCCATCAGCGATCTCAAAGCCCATACTTGTAAAGATCTCTTCGATATCACGTTGCACAATTGTAAGTGGACTGAGGTGTCCAGAGTTCTTTTTGTCACCAGGTGCCGTTACATCGATCCATTCACTCTCTGCATCAAATTGTGATTCCAGTGCCTCTGTCTTAGCTTTAAGTGCTTCTTGCACCTCAATCTTTGCACTATTTGCCAATGGTCCGATCTTACGTTTTTCTTCTGTTGAGAGATTCTTCAAACTTTTTAGAATATCTGTAAAAGGACTTTTTTTGCCAAAATAGATAATGCGCAATTCCTCGGTCTCTTTCAAAGAATTAGCTGCTGCAATCGCCTCAAGTGCCGTATTTTTTAATTGTGTGATTGTATCTTTCATATAGCCCATCATACACGATTATTGCAATTTAGAAAAGAAAAAAGCCCCTCAGTCAGATAACTGAGAGGACATGTTTAATCATGACACCAATGAAACTCGCAACAGTTGTAGGTATGTCCGCGTACTCTTTCGATACACATTGCGATATTACATTCTTTTCCAAGAGTCTCATGAAGAAATCGATTGATCTCTTCTTCATTCTTGGAGACGAGAAAAAATTTCTGATTTCCAGATAACGTCGTTTGACACTGAACAGTGTTGATGATGATATCAATCAGCTGGATATAGGCTACTGCTATCCTTTCATCCCACCAGTCTAATTTTTGCAAATAATCTCTAAATGCAACGGGAATATTAATAATACGTCCAGAGCTCATGATGAGAACCCTCCAATAATATAGCGTCTAAAAAATAACTACAAAATGATCTTTCGTGTGAATTTTTTACCACAAGACAGTATACTACTATTTTGTTCTTTTGTCAAGGTGTATACAGTGTCAGTGATTTTCACACCATCGATCGCAACTCCATTCTGCTCAATCTTGCGACGTGCATCACCTTTGCTCGTTGCAGCTCCAGTCTCAACGAGAAGTTCTACAAGCGTCATACCATTTGTAACTGCAACACTCTCTAATTCATCTGCTACAACCTTTTTTTCAATAAACTTTTTACGGAGATATTCTGATTCAGTTTTTGCAATATTCGTATCATAGTAAAGAATGATGATCTCTTGTGCTAGTTTGATCTTTTGCTCACGTGGGTCATCCATTGCGCAGATATTCTGTACATCTGATAACGGCACACGTGTACAATGAATAAAGAATTCCTCGATCACGTCATCAGAAATATTCATCACCTTCTCCCCCATTTCACGCGCATTATCCATAAGATTGATCGTATTGCCCCAACTACTACTCATCTTTCGTCCATCTATACCATTGATGAGGTTGACCATGAGGATATCTTGCGGCCGTTGATCAAAATGTTCCTGTAGAGATCGCCCTGCGAGGAGATTAAAGCGTTGATCAGTCCCACCAACTTCGATATCAGCCTGCAGATGTACACTATCATAACCTTGCATGAGCGGGTATAGAACTTCTCGCAGTGAGACACGTTTTCCTGCGTCGAGGCGTTTCTTGATATTATCGCGTGCAATAAACTCATGAAGTGAAAATTGATCTGCATGCTCACCGATTTCCTGATAGCCAAGATCATTCAGCCAATCGGCATTATATACTACTTCCACTTTGTCCATATTAAGGATCTTACCTGCTTGTTGTTTGTAGGTTTCAAGATTCTTTTCTATATCGTCATGCGTGAGCATTGGTCGTTCTGCTTCTTTATCTGATGTGTCACCGATCACACCTGTCGCATTGCCAACCAAAAGAATGATCTGATGTCCAAGATCTTGAAAATCACGCAATTTAAGCAGTGAAACAGCACGCCCAAGGTGCAAGTTTGGACTCGTCGGATCAATACCAAGCTTGATACGCAATTTTTTACCACTTAAGAGACGTTCTCGTAAGTTTTTCGTATCAATAACCTCAGCAACGCCACGTGTCAAAATTTCCTCGATTTTTTGTTCATCAGTCATAAGGTGAAAGTTTTAAGATTATTTAATACTCATAATTCTATCAATTCTCTTCTCTTTGAGCAAATGTAATAGTGTGTATTAAATATTGTTATATTTACGACATCTTTTGCGACATTGACATCTATCACTAGCTCTGTATAGTGGAGAGAACCCGCGTTATACGACCGATCACAGGAGTTCTTATCATGAGTAATAAAAGTCCCAGATATATCGTCACCGTGACACTCGCATCCTCCAGTATTCAGATCACCAAAGTCCGCGTGACCAGAGGAGACTACTCTGGCAATAATTTGCAAGAGGTATTTGACATTCGATCAGAAAATTATTCTAGAGGATAAGACTATGTACGTCAAAACACTTAAGTTACTTTTTCACGCATATTCTGAAGTACTCAATGCAATCATTGCATTGAGTAGTCTATTCTTCTCAGCCAATGTGCCAATCGGATAAACTGTGATAGCTGCTGCTATTACCATCTTAAAAGCTCTTCGTAAATACGTTGAGCTTATTTCTTTACTAACAAAAAAGTTATATCTAATAAATGATTAAATATAACTTTTTTATTCGTATATTCGTTTCAAGATTCGTACATTCGTAGTCTTATTTTATCCCTAACCGTTTCTTTGCGATCTTATATTGTTTCGAATTGAGTTGTCCTGATGCACGCATCTCTTCGATTTGCTTTGCCATATCTTCCTTGCTTTCTCCACCCTTTTCACTCATTGCTTTGGCAAACATTTCTTTCCTTTGCTGTGGATCGAGTTTCTTGATACGCTTGAGTGCCATCCGTTGTACCATGTTCATCTTTGGTGCGCCTGGCATTTCACCAGCAATCATTTGATCGATCATTTCATCTGTGATCTCTGGCATCTCACCACCCATCATCGTTTCCGCTTCTTT
>JAUVJK010000058.1 GCA_030592425.1 Candidatus Moraniibacteriota bacterium | reverse complement strand
TAATATAGTATCAAAAAAGAGAGTCTCCGTCAAAGGTTAAGCCACCTTCTGATGTTCTGGTGATCGACTCATAAAACGGATCAATAGTGGGCTCACAAACGATGTCACAATAATAAGGAGAACAATCGCTGTCATTGCTACATCAGAAAGAATACCCGCTTCGACACCAACCATGCCAGCAACGAGCGTTGTCGTCAAATGCGGCATCGTTGCAATACCAAGGAGTCTCCCTTGCGGTGCACTGAAACCAATCATTTTTCCAGCAATGATACCGCTAATGTATTTTGCACCCATCGCAGCGACAGCGATCACACCTATAATAAGTAGCGTACCAGAAAGATCGCTAAACACACTCAGATCCGTATTTGCACCAAGAACAATAAAAAAGATTGGCACAAAAAGACCATAACCAATTGATCGAAATTTCTGGATCAATACTTCAGATCGTATTGCCTCTGAAAGAACAAAGCCTGCAAAAAAGCCTGCGAGAATTGGATGTATTCCAAGTAGTCCAAAAATGATCACAATGCCGATCAATACCATAAAAAGAAAACGAAATTCTTCCTGAAAAGGATCTTTATCATCTGGTACATGTGCATCTACTTTCTTCCATGCCCATATTACAAGCCACCGCAAAAGAATGACTGCCGTTACTGCAAGAACATAAAATAAAGATAACGGTAAAACACTTGGCTCATGTGTGCTTTGTAAGAGAAATGAAACAAGTAGCAGGCTTAGAATATCCATAATGACCGTTGAGCCAATCGTGATCTCACCAAAGCGCGTCCCAATAAGTTTATGCGTTCTAAATGACGGAATGATCACAGCAATTGATGATGCAATAAAGATCGTTCCTAAAAGTAATGATGTGAGCACATTTTGATCAAAAATTACCCAGCTCACAATAAAACCGACAAAAAATGGGATGCTACTACTAATTATTGTTACTTTCGTGATTTCTTTCTTATCTTTACGCAATGCAGAAAGTCTTGTTTCCAAACCAGCCAAAAACATCAAAAAGATCAGTCCAATTTCTCCAAGAAAAATAATTGTATCATTCAATTCGAGAATGTCTATACCAGATGGACCGATGATCATACCAGCGATGATCAAAGAGCTTACCCACGGTAAATGAAATCGCTCAAAAACTTCTGAGAAGAAAAGCCCAGCAAGTAATACAATAAAAAATGGCCACATTTGTGTCATAGTATTATTATACAGGAGCAACACAAAAAAACATAATTCCTTTTTTTAGAAATTAATAATGAGTAACTACCGGGAATTCCAGCCCTAGACTAGTCAGTCTCTGGTTGAAAACCCATAACCCAAAGGGTGATCAGATCTATGATCTGAAATCCTCGGTACCACAAACCTTCTGAAATGTATAGTATGATTATTCTTTGGGCGACTACCGGGAATTGAACCCGAATCCTCGGTACCACAAACCGATGTTCTAACCGTTGAACTATAGTCGCCATGTTATATGATCTACTCAAAATATGTACTAATCCTCTGGACTAACAAGAAGTCCCTCTACAAAAAACGACTAACCGTTGCCTGCCTGCCCTGTCTACTTTTTGGTAGACTGCGGTAGGAACTATAGTCGCCATGAAAATGGTACTCACTGAGTGTAGCAGATTTCTCAATTATTTCAAGGGTTGCTTTACTATGAGATACTATATTATAATTACACGGTAGTAATTCACTATATGATATTATGGAAAATTCAAAAAAGCCACCCAAAAAGAAATTTTTCAGACCACTTTCTCATTCCTTATGGGAGCTTGCAAATAGCATCATTCACACCAGCGATGCAGTACACATTGAATTTCGCAATCGTATCGCTGCTTATCTCACAGCTGCATTTGGTCTTGTGGCTGGACTTGCATGGAATGATGCGATCAAGTCACTGATCGCTTACTGGTTCCCTGCGGAGATAAATACGGTTATGATCAAATTCTTCTATGCTATTGGCATTACGATCGTTTTTGTTCTTGTATCGATCATCCTTATCAGTATAATCAAAAACGAAGAAGAGGAGGAAAAAAAGTCTGTCAAAAAAACATCAAAAACAAAAGATGCTTCTACAGAAGAAATAGAAAAAGAAACATAACGGAATGCAAAGCCTTTTGCATCGTAGCACTAAATGATGATGAGGTGTTTTTGGATGAAACTACGCCTTGCAAACTATCCCTACAAACAAGATCCGTCACGTCGCTCATATGCAACGTGACGGATTTTTTGTCATGTAAAATGCTTCCTCTTTTACGAAAGACGCAATGTCAGATCCGTGATCACATGATCAGCACACTCACATACTGAAGGAATGTCTGCATACGGTTGATCCTCAGTACGCTGCATGAAATACGCTATGATCTGTGGAAATTTCTTTTTGATCTCATCAATGTGTTTTGCTTTATCATCGATATAATAAATGACGTCATAACGTGCTACTATATCTGTGATTGCGATATCCTTCGTCTGTTGCGTGATGATCACTTCGGTTACTGCTGGCAAATTGCTATGCGTTATCTTTTCATTTTGCAATTCATCATCCCCTTGTGTCACGATAATGATATCAAAATGCTCTTGATGTGCTGTAATAAAATCACGTGCATCATCAAAAATAAAGTCCTGCGATCTTTTCTCGATCAATTTATGCGCAACAGCATGCAAACGTCCATTATCATTACCCGCTAATTGCAATGTAAACGCATCCAGATCTACACGCGCACAACATTCCTTGAGATACTGTCTCTTTGCATCGAATTCTGCACCAGAGATCCCTACGTCGAGAAATGCATCACGAAGTGCTGCAACATACAATGTTGTATTGAAAAGCGTGTGATCAAAATCAAGAATGATCAATTTCTTTTTCATATACTAAATATTATTTTTTAGATCACAGATCGCTTGAGCTTCACGCAAGACACGTTCGTGCTTCTTTCCATGAAGTCCAATCTTTTTGAGGACGCCCTTTTGTTTCTGGAGATCGCGACAAAGGATGACGTGCTCATTGATCAATTGATGTTTTTGTTTCAGTGTCAAATGCGTCAATGCTGTCACTGGATGCAAACCTGTTTCATCGATCAACTCTGCTAAACTTTTTCCTGCTGGATAACGCCAACTCATCAAACTGATCCCGACACATTTTGCATAACGACGCGCTTCTGATGTGAACTGCGTATTTGTCACGATCCACATATGATGACGCTCTCCCGCATGTTTATTGTCTGATTGAAATTTTTCATAGAGATCATCATAACGCGCCTTGATATAGAGCGCCGCTCTCACGTCTGTACGAAAGCCAAGTCGATTATGAAATTTACATTCAAAAAGATAATGTTTTCCATTTCTCTGCGCTGTCACATCCATCTCATGCGATACACAGATCCCGCGAATAATTTGATTTGTCCGTACCGTATAACCTTTCTCACGCAAGAGCGCTGCAAAAAATTGTTCAAAAGGATACCCTGTTGGTCCAAGAAGTTGCAGTGCGCGCTTCAAATTGTACCGCGCAGCAAGTGGGCGATGTTTACGCCGTAATTCTTTGTATGCTCGATCATGGATTTCTGTCGTTGAAATAATATCTTTTTCCTGTGCGATCTTTTCTGTAAGAGATTTTGCATAGTCCATCTCAGCCCCAGCACGCCGCAAGGAACGCTGTAGTTTTGTTTTCGAAAATTTCTGTTCTTCTCCTGTCGTTTTGATCACTGTCTGTGGCGCCATATGCGTATAATTACATCATATAAAATTTTCATTCGTTACATACGTTCATTATACACTTTACACGACTACATCGTCCACATCTGTAAAAAGATCAACGCTTTTCATCTCTCGAATGATCCGTGCTGGCGTCGCAGCTATATTTCCTTCTGTTGCTACCATTGCCTGTAGTGCATCTCTCTTCTCTTGGCCACAAGCATACACCACGGCGTAATCAATATAATCGCGCAAAAAAGAAAGTGATACACTCACACGACGTGGATATTTATTTTTTTCACCAGCATTATAACCAACGATCCAATTCTCTTTTTGATCGAATGTTGTGAAAAAAAATGTTTCATCTTCAGGATATGGCATGATCCCTGCCGTATGGCCATCAGAACCAATACCCATCGTTGTGATAATCGTACATGTCGGCATCATTGTCAGTAGCATGCGAAACATTTTTTGCAAACGCAATGCAACATCTTTCTCGTCCTCGCCTTCCTTTGCTCGCACATCAAAAAATCGTGCACCCTGATCTTTTGCATCACGATAAAACGATGTTTGTAATAGCTGATAGAAATTGCTATTGTCATCCGATCCAATCCGCTCATCCAATACGGAGATTACGGTATTTTCTGAAAGGGCAGCAACATCAATATTATCCACGAGTTGCAATGCTGATCCACCAGAAAGCAGTAACAACACTGGCGTCGCAGAATGTTGAACAAGGATCTCATTCAAATGCTGTACGGCATTCTCTTCTACTTTTTCTTGCGCAGGATCATGGTGAATATCCATATTATTTTTTTCCCGTACAAGACTCCGTTATGCACTTCAATGCCTCATCAGCATCAGCAACAAGATGATAGAGATCAAGATCTTCTGGACTGATCGATTTATTCTTCTGACACAGTGTCTCTCTGATCCATGTCATTAGTGGTGTCCAATATTCCTTCCCCACGAGAATGACCGGGACCGGTGATGTTTTCCCTGTCTGTATCAATGTCAACATCTCAAAAAGTTCGTCAAGCGTCCCGAAACCACCTGGGAAAAAGATATAGAATTGTGATGCAAATGAAAGGATCACTTTACGAGAAAAAAAGAAATCAAAATTCTCCGCATCTGTGATATAGGGATTGCGTCGCTCAATAATCGATCCTTTTTTTGATGGCAAAAGGATATTGATTCCGACTGAATGTCCACCAGCTTCTTTTGCTCCTTTGT
>JAUVJK010000016.1 GCA_030592425.1 Candidatus Moraniibacteriota bacterium | reverse complement strand
CAGTTGATTTCACACTTGTACAAGAATTAATGAAATTTTCTCCATTTGGGCAAGACAATGCAGAGCCAATCTTTCTTTTGCGTAATCTGATCGTTGCGGAAAAAAGATTAGTAGGAAAAACACGCAAACATGTCAAACTCGGCTTACGGACTGATGATACGAGCCCGCAGCTTTTTGAAGCAATTGGTTTCAGTATGAGTGAGGTTTGCGCAGAAATTGAAACAGGACAAAATATTGATCTTCTGTGCAATATTCAGTTGAATGAATGGAATGGCAACCAATCAATTCAATTTAGCATGATCGATATAAGAAAAAGTAATCAGTAATTTGATTTTATGAGTAATACAGAAAAACTAATAATCTATACTGACGGGGGGTCGCGGGGCAATCCTGGACCGGCAGCTATTGGCGTATGGCTTGAGACTCTTGATAAGAGTTATGGTGAGACGATTGGTACAGCGACCAATAATGATGCTGAATATCAGGCTTTGATCCTTGCTCTGAAGAAATCACGGGCAGTGCTCGGGAGAGCAAAGGCAAAAAAGGCAACACTTGAATGTCGTCTCGATAGTGAATTGATCGTGAAACAAATGACACATATTTATAAGATCACCAAGGAAAATACACAACGCTATTTTATGGAAGTATGGAATCTCATGCTCTATTTTAAAGAGGTAACCTTTGTACACGTGCCACGCGAACAAAACAAGATCGCTGACGCACTTGTAAATAAATCTCTCGATGCAGAGGGGAAGCAGAAAAGCTTTTTATAAAGAAAAAACCCGTGACACATAGAGTGTAACGGGTTGCTTTATTGGAATAATTAATTCCAATAATATCCTAGACGATGGCGAATTTGGTGCATACTTTTGGAGCACCAGAAGCCGAGTGGATGTGCAAAAGCGATTTCATTGATTGCGACAATGAATCTGTCAGCACGAGAAAGAAGCATTTTCAGTCGTTTATTGCGTTTCTTTTCCTGCTCCAATTGAGTGGCACATTCATTGTTGTTTGTGATTGTATCAAGGAGGTCAATCATTGCTTTATCACAATGAGCTAGACTTGATTTCAACTCTATGATCTTCACTTTGTCAGCGGAATTTACATCAGCAAGCTTCTCACGAAGCACTACGATTTCTGAGTAATCTCGTAATACTTTTTCAGCAGTGGTGATGATTGCTGTACTATCTACATTTCCGCTGAGGTATCTGCAAAGCAGATCAGGATCATTGACGAGATGATCGCAGCATGTGGAACTCGTGCCATACGTGCTGGAACCGATCGTAACGACAAGTGTTCCATCGGGGTAGATCTGTCCAAGACGACCATCGATTGGTACCCAATCACTCTCAAGATTGAGAGGGACATCTTGTCCTCGAGAAAAATTGATCAAAAATGATCTTGACATCATACGTACTGCTACAATACCTTTATCCCCATAATTTTTTGGGAGCAAAATGGAAAAAGAATTCACTTCTTTGCCACGAGTGACACTGCACTTAGTGCTACAGCCTACCAGAGCGACTGATTCTTTATCTCTTCCAGTGATCGTAGCGGTTATGTGTATATCAGTAGAAGCAGATAATACTTTATTTGGTAACATCGTAAAATCCTCATTGTTCTCCTAGTCTCAACGACTAGCGAGATAAAAGTACAAGCGGTGTCGGCAGACCGACCACCTCAGCAGTTTTACACCAGCGCTGTAGAAATGGTGGCTACACTTAAATTGTTTGTAACAGTACATTTAAGCATGAAACGATTAGTTGGTCAATCTGGCATTACTGCATCAATAATGTATTGACCAATACTGTGATATGAATGATTGATGAATAAAAACCCCGTAGAACGCTGTGCGCCTACGGGTTGTTTGGATTGATTTCGATCAAAGAACTTCATAACTCCACACTTGGATAATTGGTGGTTCATTTTCTGTAAGCATTTTGCAGATCGCGTCGATATTTTTTTGTCTGCGACAGAGCTTTTCAGCAGTATTTGTTGTGTAGATCTCGCCTGTTTGATTGAATCGAAATGTGAGGTAAGACCGGTCTTTTGTGAGAGATGAGATAGGTTCAAATCGCTCAATTGGTTCTGGTCGATCGATGATTTCAAACGTATCATCAAAAAAACGTAGAACAACAAAAGCATATTCATATGTCGCGATAGCAATGATAATTGGCGTCGCTCGTAAGTGTGGCATAACCTTCAACTCTTTTGATGCATGGACTGATATGATCGGTTCATGATCGAGATTCTTAGCACCAAGAAGGAGTGTGGGTTCTGTGATCAAAAAAGATCCTATCTCGGGCAGAACTGTGATATTATTGAGCAAATTGTAAAGGGACATAATGACCTCCGTGGATAGTAAGAGCTTTGAATTAATTGAAAGATCGAATCGATAATATTACAGTAGTTTCATAAAAGAATCAAGAGTTAGACGATACTGTAAGAATGAAAGATCAAAAGAGATTGGAGGAAATAACCCATCCAGTAGTATGTTAAAAAAAACGCCCTACTATACATTGATGTATAGTAGTGCGTTGAGAATAAAGCGTGAACATTTGATTCATACTATGCGTTGGGAGTTTGTTCTGCTTTCCATGAAATACCGAAGGGCTGTCGATGCTCGTGCGCTGCTTCAGCGCATTCGCGATTGCTGAGTAACCCTTCGTGGTATCTGCGTTCGACGAGTTCTCTTTCGTTGGAAGAAATCATCTGACCTTCTTTTTTACCGGTGAGAATCGCTTGTATGATCACTTCTTCAATAGCCTTATTACCGATAATCATGTTGAGTGGATTATTGACCTCAATGATGCCATCAAAAAGGACTGTGGCAATTTCGTCGTTTAAGACGTATGACATGGTATCACGCTCTTCATCGATAGTCTCTTTGCTAAGTGACATGACGTGCCACAAGTGATTATTTTGATGTTGATAAATAAGTACGTACAGTGGCTGTGTGTCCATAGTATTTCCTCGGGTAAGATTTTTCAAGTACAATTTATTGCATAATGGATCTAATCTTATGCAATTACATATTAAAGCATTCTATAGGTAAATTGTCTACACCGAGAAAATTTTATGAAGATTTACAAATATTTAATGGTATCATCTTAAATTCTTTTTATAGAACAATTGTTTGAAACGATTGATGTTTTGTAAAAAATATGCTATATTTTTGGGCATAACATAACGATGTTATACAAAAAGTTCTTACAATTAATGATAAAACGTGGGGTGAAAGATGAAAAGTCGGAATGATATTCAATTTCAATGGTGTAATTTTAAAAATAATACAATTGACACTATTGACCCTGATCAAATGCCATCGGCAAATGATATGGCACATTATATTCCACAAACTGCTGCGGCCGATAGTGAATTTAGAACTCTCTTGATCAGGTGCTTGTCTTCTCTTGCGGCTGTAATTGCAGTAAGGCAAAAAAACACGCGCAATGTGGTGGTGTGAGATGAAAACGATACTTATCACGTTGGCACTTTGCTTATCGTTTACCGCAACCGTACAAGCAGAGAAATCTGTGGTCTGTTGGCGTAACGCTGTTACAGGTGAGCGGGAGCAATTTAATCCCCATCTTTCAGTAGAAAAAATGCGGGATTTTGTTCGTCCTCAAACTGAGGAAAATCTTCTTATATACAATGACTACATTGCATGGGGTTTTTCTCCGTTAGATAGTTTGAAAGGCGTTATGAATTATAATGCCCAACAATATAGAGAGAAGGCTCGATTGAACAGAAAGCCTTGAACATTGCTATGTTCTTTCGCAGGATGTTATATGACATCCTGCTTTTTTATGGACGAGAAGTTGTCAGGTAGGTAGATAAATGTAAAAGAAATCATTTTTGTGCTACTATAATACTATTGTTTCATAAATTACCCTTGGGTACCTTTTAAGGTACCTTAAAAGGTACCCAAATAATATGAGAAGAAAACTGACAGAGAAGAACGTTCGTAAAGTCTATAAAAAATCAGGAAGTTATGGTGTCACACTGCCGATGGAGATCGTAAAAGAGCTGAGAATCAGGGAAGGACAAAAGGTCATTGTGAAAAAGGTTGGCAAAAGGATTTACATTGAAGATTGGAAGAAATAAATGTTTCGTCAAAAATAATATAATTGATAAAAATTTCTTATGAAAAAGAATGGATGGGTAACAGCACTTGTTGTTGTGTTGATCATTAGTTTGTGTTTTGCGCTCTTCGTGTTCACATGGCCGATGATCTCTGCATGGTTTTTGAAATAAAGAACATGTTATGAATGTAGCTGTCGATGAAAAAGAAAAAATGATCGCACCTGATTATACGTATGCGATCGTTGGCGCATCAGCGAATGTAGAAAAATATGGCTATAAGGTTCTTAAGGATCTCACGGATGCGGGGTATACGGTCTACCCAGTCAATCCTAAAGGTGGAGAGATCTTGGGTCTGCGTGTTTTTGAGAGAGTTTCTGATATTACTGCAAAGATCGATGTAGTGATTTTTGTTGTGCCGCCAGTAGTTACAGAAAAGATCCTTCCAGAGGTGAGAGATCATGGGATCACTAAAGTGTGGTTACAACCGGGAAGTGAGAATGATGCAGTAATCGACTATTGTAATCAAAATGATATCGTATGCATACATCATGCGTGTATCATGGTGATGCGACAAGAGGGATAGTAAAAAACAAGGAATAAATAAAAGTATTTGGGAGTATAGAATGCAGGGGAATCTGACTAGTATCCTTGATTTTTTATAACAACTGTGATATACTATGGCAGTTGTTTTTTATACACAGATGATCGAGGAGAGATAGATATGTCAAATAAAAGAGTGGCACATTGGTATGTTGTCATGACAGGTAACAACATTGCCGATGGCAATGAGATGGTCGCAAACTATCAGGATGCTCAAGGACAGGGGAAGTATGATAATCAATTTCCCGAGCTGAGGATCAAGCGTCGTGGAAAAGTACGAACATACAACGCATGGGAGGTAGAGTCTCTTTTTGAGGCTCAGAACATACGTAATGCAGGTAACAATTTTGGCTACAAAATGTTCATTGCAAGACAATATGAAGGATCGGCTCATGCAGATGAGTGGATATTTTCACAAAAGAGACGCTCTCCAAAAATCAAACAAATGGAGCAGCAGATCGAAGATTTGAAAAATTTGTAGAGTATTTCTCTCTATTCAAGCGTAACGTTAATAACGGAGCGCTTTTTTATTGATCGACGGCATTGGTAAAAAATTTCTCATGCAAAATAGGGTACATTCGTAATCGCAATATAGCGATAAAAATGATTTACGATCTTTTTTGTATAACACTTCGAGTAGTACATTTGTACTTTGATGCTGAAGATGCTGAGTTTTACTTAGTCTAAGTGATGCGCATAGGATCAAACTATTACATAATTGCAATGAACTTTTATCCATGCTTTGGGCACAATGATAACATCATGGGCCTTTTTATTTTGCATCTGTGTGAGGGTATGATATAGTGATTCTACAACTACATACAAACGGTTTATAGTGAACGCAGGCGAGGGAGAGGCCCCGTGACCCTGCTGGCAACCCATCACAAGATGACTATAGTGATGAAGGTGCCACATCCTACCCATAGGGGAAAGATAAATCCAATTTTTTAACGGACTTTCTTTTTGTGGAGAAAGTTTTTTAATTATGTAATGAAGAAAGTATGAATTATACATTTGACACGTACACAGTAGAAAGCGTTACATCGGGTCATCCTGATAAGGTCTGTGATCAAATCTCTGATGCGATTCTCGATGCCTGTTTGGTACAAGACCCTTTGAGTCGTGTAGCAGTGGAATGTTTTGGTGGGCATGGGCTTCTGATGATTGGTGGAGAAGTAACAACAAATGCACAATTTGATGCAGAGAAAATTGCACAAGATGTTTATAGGGGAATCGGTTATAACGATGAATTAGAAGTGATTACACGGATTGTACGGCAGTCACCAGATATTGCGCAAGGTGTTGATCCAGGTGGCGCTGGTGATCAGGGGATCATGTATGGATATGCGTGTAACGAAACAGAAGAATATTTGCCAAAAGGCGTCGTTCTAGCGCACGCGCTTGCTGAGGGATTGGAGGTACTGCGTACAGATGGCAATCAAAAATGGATCCGTCCTGATGGAAAGGCGCAAGTAACGGTTGTGAATGATCGTGTATCAGCAGTTCTTGTGAGTACGCAACATGTTGAAGATGTAGATCACGCACAGATAGTACAAGAAGTAACGGAAAAATTGATCGTTCCAGTGATCGGAAGTAGAGATAATATTAGCATCCTTATCAATCCAACAGGTAAATTTGTGATTGGTGGATTTGCGGGAGATACAGGTTTGACGGGGCGCAAACTCATGGTAGATACTTACGGTGGACTCGTGCCACATGGTGGTGGTTGTTTTTCTGGGAAGGACGCAACAAAAGTGGATCGTTCTGGCGCTTATATGACGCGCTTTGTTGCAAAGAATATTGTGGCAAATGGTTATGCAAAAGAGTGTCTCGTTTCAGTTGCGTATGCAATCGGGAAGGTAGAACCCCTTATGGTACGTGCTATTGATGAGAGCGGAAATGATCTCTCAACGATCGTGGCGGAGAATTTTGACTTTCGTCCTGCAACAATTTGCGAACGATTAACATTGGATCAGCCGATTTTTGCGCAGACAGCAGTCTATGGACACTTTGGCAAAGAAGGATTGCCATGGGAGGAAGTGATCAGTCTCTCTTTATAAGAGATTTTGGGATAAAAGGAGGTGTGAAAACTCCCTTTTTTGTCTACAAAGAGATGTTAAAGAGATATTTGATAAATTGCTTTTTTTGCCCACAATAGCTACAATTAAAGGTAAGAATAATTATCAGAATAGCAATCACTATGGATGTTAAAAAGGAGTTACAAATCTTTAAGGCAGAATTTGATAAGGAATTAGCATCGGTTTTGGACGAAGGAATTGCTGAGGTGAAAAAACATGATCAATTTGTTGCAAAGGCATTGATCTACTTCAAAAAAACAATCCTCGCAGGTGGGAAGCGCGTCCGTCCGATCATGATGCAGTATGGCTATCTTGCGGCGGGTGGTAAAAAGCGCAAAGAAATTATGCGTAGTGCTATTGGTATTGAGATGATCCATGCTTTTCTTTTGATGCATGACGATATCATTGATCGCGATGATCTGCGACATAGTGAGCTAACAATGCATGCGCATTACCGCACATATGGTGAAAAATTTCTTTCAAAGAAAGAGGCGGAGCATTTTGGGATATCAGTTGGTATTATTATTGGTGATCTTGTATATTCCATGGGGAATCGTGCATTTTTTGCATCCAATTTTTCTCCAAAGAATATTATTCGCGCACTGACACGTTCGCAAGAAATCGTTGGCATGACAGGCATTGGTGAAATGCAAGATGTTTATATGGAATATCGTGGTAAGGCATCAGAGAAAGCAATTCTTACAATGTATGAGAATAAAACTGCCCGCTATACATTTGAAGGTCCTTTGCATCTTGGCGCGATCTTGGCTGATGGTTCTGAAGTACTGATGAAAAAAATGAGTGCATTTGCTGTTCCTCTCGGAATTGCTTTTCAGATCCAGGATGATATTCTAGGAATCTTTGGAGATGAAAAAAAACTTGGAAAACCTGTTGGTTCTGATATCGAAGAAGGAAAGTTGACACTCCTTGCAATTGTTGCAAAGCGACGTGCTACAGGGGAAGATCAAAGAGATTTCAGAAGACTTTTAGGGAAGAAGGCTATCATACAAAAAGATGTTGATCGATTTCAAGAGATCCTTATTACTTCTGGTACTTTGGCATATGTCCAAAAAATGATGCATGAGAATTTGGATGTTGCACGTATACAGATCGAAAAAGCACACTTTCCACAAAAAAGTAAAATATTTTTTGTTGGATTAGTTGATTATCTTGCACAGAGGTCGCATTAGAAATAAAGAAATGATAAAGATGGTGTACTATTTCATTTCTTTCAATAAAATTTTTATAATTATTCTCTAAAATAAATATGAGTACTACAGAGAGATCTCTATTGCCACAACATATTGCCATTATTCCAGATGGCAATCGTCGTTGGGCGCAGGCGCGCGGTGAGAAACCATGGGATGGTCACCGTGCAGGAGCAGTGCGCACCAAAGAGATCATTGATGCGTCACGAACAATGGACATAAAACACCTTTCGTTTTGGGGATCATCTCTAGAAAATATGACAAAACGATCGATAGAAGAACGTCGTGCATTATTGCAGATCTATGTTGAGAACTTTACGAAATTGATCGAGAATGATGCTCTTCACAAAAATGAAACAAGCGTTAATATTATTGGTCGTTGGGAAGAACAGTTTCCCCAATCACTTGTAAAACTTCTTCAAAAGGGTATTAATGAAACGAAACATTATTCTAAACGGACGCTTAATTTCTTTCTCGCATATAGTGGAGATGATGAGATGCTTCAGGCAGTGCGGTCGATTGCTACAAAATATAGTGATGGAGAGGATATCACACGTGACGTGATCAAGGCGCATTTGATGACAGCGGACCTGCCACCAGTTGATTATTTGATCCGTACGGGTGATGATCCACATTTGAGTGCTGGGTTTATGATGTGGGACCTTGCAAATGCACAGCTGTATTTTGCCAAGGAATTGTATCCTGATTTTGATGTAGATACTTTCAAACGTATACTTGCACAATATGGTGCGCGCGAGCGACGTCTTGGGAAGTAAGAAATCCCTATTCTTTTTTTGAGTGATTGAGAAAAATCTGTTAGAATAGAAAAAAGTGAATGTGACAAAAAATAAAATATTAATATAACGATCATGAAACAGTTCTCTGAGCGTATAGAATTCGAAACAACGACACAAATTGAGTTTGTCGATCTAACAGATCGCGTACAAGAGATTGTCGACAAGTCTGGTGTGCGTACTGGGGAAGTGCTTGTTTTTGCGCCTCATACGACGATGGGTGTCACGATCAATCATAATGAACCAATGCTGATCCAAGACTTTATGCGTATGCTTTATAAGCTTGTACCAGTGGATGAGCAGTATTCTCATGACCTTTTCGAATTGCGTCGTGATGTGAAAGCGGATGGACGGAGTAATGGTCACTCTCATTGTAAAGCGATTCTTCTCGGTGCGAGTAAAAATGCACCGATTGCTGATGGACATTTAATGTTATCTGATAGTCAGAGTTTTTTTGCTGTTGAGTTTAATGGTGCGCGGAAACGTGATGTGATTGTGCGTGTTTCAGGGGAGTAATTCACAAAATAATAGTATTATTATATTATGAGTCATTTAGCGAACAACTTGATCCATAAGGGTTATCTGAAAACAGATATCTATATTGAAGCATTTTCAGAGATCTCTCGTGCAGAATTTTTACCAGATAAATATGCTTGCATTGCTGATGCGAATATCGCACTTCCTATTGGGCAAGGGCATACAGCGCCATCACCGCAGGTTCTTTCTTTTATGATCGAATTGTTACAACCGCAGTTAAAAGAAAACATTCTTATTCTTGGTAGTGGAACGGGATGGGTTGTCGCATTGATGAGCTATATCGTTGGATCTGATGGTCATGTAACAGCAATTGAAGAAATGGGAAGCTTGGAGGAAAAGGCCCGAAATAATATTGCAAAATATAATTTTATTGCACGTGACGATATTGTGAAGACAGTTGTGATACCGATTGAAGATGGCTATGCAGAAAATGCACCCTATGATCGTATCTTGTCGATGCACTCATTAGATGAAGTATCAGAAGTATTGAAACAACAACTTGCAAAAGACGGTACAATGGTAGTGCCGATCAATGATGTGATAACATATTTTGAACGTACGGAAAGTGGTAAGATCGAAAGGAAACGGTTTGACAGTGTCCTCTTTTCAGGTACATAATACTTCCACGCGTATGAAAAATACTATACATAAATTATTTTGGGCAATGCTCCTCCTTATGGTTGTATGTGGTTTTGTATTTCATTATCAGGCACACCGTTCTACAGGAGCAAACGAACAGGAGACATCTTTTGTGATCGAGATGGGTGATGATGTTGTTATTGTTGCTCAAACATTGGAGGATATTGGGGTGATTAGACATAAAGAATATCTTCTCTATTATTTCTGGAAGGAGAAATTACGCAGTAAAATGCTCGCAGGTGAATATGTAGTGCCTGTTGGCGCAACTGTGCCAGATATTGCACATATGATCACAACACTTGGGAAAGTAAAGAATGATGATGTAAAACTGACTTTCCCAGAAGGCTGGACAGCATTGATGATGGCGGAGCATTTAACGGATAATGGCTTCGATGGTGACGTATTTCTGGCAATCGCAAAAGAACCGTCAGATGAACTTCGCGGTGCATATGATTTTCTTCCTGCAGAAAAAGGATTGGAGGGTTATCTTTTCCCCAATACACACATCTTTGATCGCCAAGCAACAGCGGATGAGATCGTTAGGAAATTACTTGATGATTATGATAAGCAGGTCACGAATGAGCTTCGTACAGAAGTAAATCGACAAGGAAAGACATTGGAAGAAGTGATGATCATGGCAAGCGTTGTTGAAGGCGAAGTGCAAAGCGAAAAAGATCGTAAACTTGTTGCTAGTCTTTTTGAGAATCGATTGGAGATTGGGCAGGCGTTGCAGAGTGACGCAACATTGGAATATGTTTTGAAGAATAATAAAGTACAGCATGATGCAAAAGACCTTTCTTATGATTCACCATACAATACGTATATGTATCCTGGATTGCCACCAACCCCAGTATCCAATCCAGGACTGGAATCGATCGAGGCAGTGATCTATCCCACACCGAGTGAGAATTTCTTTTTTCTGAGCAATCCAGAAACAGGTGAAACTTTTTTTGCAATAACACATGATGAACATATTGCAAATAAGGTTAAGAATGGATTATAGAGTATCTTCTTTCTGAGAAATAAAAACCACGTCGCTCGCGAGCGACGTGACAAGTCAATCTTCATTAGTATAGACCCTTACATAACCGTTGTGATTGTATAGACCACCTTTTCTATAGATGTTTTTTATGTTGCATATGTCATTAAATACCGAGCGTGTAGTTCATGGTATTCTTTTCTTGGGCATCCCACGCTGATGTATCGACTGGAAATTCTCGTACATCAAGAAGTTCTTTGCATTTCAGGCTTTTATGCTCAAGAGCATATTCATAAATATCCTTCGTGATCCGCACATCATCACGACAATATTTTTCAATCTTCTTGATCTCACCATTGCGCCACCATTCGATTGCTTCAAGGCCGTTGCCACTTTTATTTTCGCCAAGCGTCGCTTCCGCAACGGCGTCGAGGCGTACGCTTCTTCCAAGGGATTCGCGGATTTCCTTGAGAAGATCAAGACTGCTAATTGTCGTAAGGTCACCAGGGTAATATTTATTGAGAAGTGGAACATCGAAGTAATCAGAATTGTAACCAATGAGAAGATCTGTATCTTCAAGGAGCTTCCAGAGATCACGAAAATTACCTTCATCATAAGTCGTATAAGCATTCGTTGTATAATCATAGACAACAAGAAGTGAGATATCAAGAGCCGTAGGATCATTTTTTCCTACTTCTTGGAATGAATTTTTTGTTTCAATGTCAAAAACAAGCTTTCTCATAGAAGAAATGATAATAAATTAAGATAATGGAATCATTTTAACATATATGCGTTGAGTGCTACAATAGAGCAATATTATAAACGTATGACCAAAAAGGATCTTCTCATCATTACCATTGTCTGTTTTGCTGGCGTCGGCATTTTTTTTGTTTTTTGGGATCCGTCAAAATCACAGGAAGTAGTGATCATAGAAAAAGATCATATCTCTGATACCATACAAAAGAATACTTCTACCGGTATGCCGTCAGAAGAAATGGAAGAATATGAAGTTATTCCTGAACCGTCGCAGCAGGTAAAAGAGATTCCTGCAAAAATGACACATGATGTTGTCTTTGTGGCACAAGCGCCACATGCACAATGGGAGAATGAATTATTTCAAGATGCGTGTGAAGAAGCGAGTGTTCTTATGGCTGGTGCGTGGATACGTAATGAAAATAAAAAGTATTCAAAGGATCATGCAACAGAAGAATTAGAGAAAATGTTTCTCTTCGAAAAGGGGGAATATGGGCAAGCTTTTGATCTTTCTGCAGCGGATACAGCACAATTTTTCAAGGATTACTATGCTATTGAGAATATAGAAGTTGTTTATGATATTAGTGCTGATGATATTGTGCAGGTACTCGCAAATGGTCATATCGTCATCGTGCCAAGTGACGGGCAAAAGATCGGCAATCCTTACTTCACTGCGCCTGGACCAGAACGACACATGCTTGTCATCACAGGTTATGATCAGAAGAAGCGAGAATTTATCACAAATGACCCTGGTACACGTCGTGGGGAAGATTATCGGTATTCTTATGAGACGTTGATCGCTGCTGTACGTGATTATCCCACAGGCCACAAAGTGCCAATTACACAAACAAGAACAGCAATGATCGTTGTAAAACGAGGTATAGAAGGAGAATAACGAAATGTATCTATGAAGAAAATACTGATCATAGGAGGTACTATATTAGTTGTTGGCTACGTATTGCATGGCTATTTTTCGTGGTTGATCGTGCCGCAGTACGCAGTGTGGAAGGCTGATCGGCAGGCTAAAAAAACACAAGAGATACAAAATGCGCAGCAATTTATACAAGAAGAGCCTCAACAATATATGGAAGAGGCTGGTTTGCATGTAGTTCGTTATACAATCGCAGAAGGTGATATTCCTGCGACGGTCTTGTCGGACTATGGGAATATGGATTTTACAGCTACACAATCTCTGATCGAAGCAGGTACAGACATCTTTGACTACACGCATGTTGGAATTGGACATGAAATGCGTTTCTTTTTTGACGAGGAATCAGATACTCTTTCACGCATCGAATACGATCGTAATAATGAGACAATGATCGTTGCTTCTGTTGATGAGGGTCAATTTTTTGTGTATGAAGAAGAAATCCCCTACGAAACAGAAGACTTTTTTGTAACAGATACGATTGAGGATTTTCTCTATGTCGATGCGCTTGATGCTGGCCTGTCAGAACGAACAGTGATCTCTCTTGGTGATATTTTTTCGTTTGATGTCGATTTTACTACGGAGATCAAAGTAGGTGATGAATACGCTGTAGCATATCAAAAGAGGTGGCGTGATGGGGAAGAAGCGCCAGATGGGAATATCCTTGCAGCGAAATATGTGAATGATGGGTCGCCGTATTACGCATACTATTTTCATGATGGTGATACCATTGGATATTTCGATGCTGAGGGTCGAGAATTGAAAAAACAGTTTCTCCGCGCACCATTATCGTATCGACGAATCTCATCAGGCTATACGGGTGCACGATTTCATCCCATTACAAAAACAGTAAGTGCACATCATCAGATCGATTATGCTGCAGCGTCAGGAACGCCAGTTGTTGCAACGGCAGATGGTAGTATCGCTTCAGTGGGCTGGGAAGGCGGCTGGGGACGGATGGTGCGATTAAGACATGATAATGGTTATACGACACATTATGCTCATCTCAGTGGATTTGCAGACGGTATAACAGAGGGTGAACAGGTAGAGCAAGGACAACTTGTTGGGTTTGTCGGTTCAACAGGATGGTCGACGGGACCACATCTTGATTATGGTATGCGCCACAAAGGTTCGCCAGTTAATCCAATGGCTCTGAAACTACCAAAAGGTGATTCATTGCCAGATGACAAGATGAAAATTTTTGAAGAAGTAAAAGAGGAATATCGAGAGTTGTTGCAGTGAACAAAGGACTTGTAATTAGTAACATGTAATCGGTAATTTGGAATCAAGAAAAGGAAAAGAAAGTCACAAAACAGTAACTCGTAATGAATAATTAAGAACAGAAAGAAATAAAGGAAATGGAAAATAATTAGTGAGGATCTCAGTAATAGTTATGAAAAACGGTATCCCATTAATCAGTTATAAATAACTGATTAATGATACGGTCATTGTATTATGCTCGACAAAACATAATGTTTCATTTATTTTCTTTCTAGTAATTTACAATAGATGAGGGTATACTGGAGAAATTAATAGTAAATAATAATTATTATGCTTATTTTATATACATCACCAGTTTGTCCGTATTGCCATATTGTGACAGAGTTTGCACAGAAGAAAGGTATTGCATTAGATGTACGAGATATTACGGATGGCAGTAATATGAATGATCTTATTGCTAAGGGCGGTAAGATGCAAGTACCTTTTTTTGTAGATGAAGAAAAAGATGTTGCAATGTACGAGTCACGTGATATTGTTGCATACCTTGACAAACATCACGCAGGAGACAATAAATAAGAAATAACCGATCAGTAAAGGACATTCTGAAAAGCTATAAAGAGTTGTCTTTATGTGTTATTTGTGCTATTACTAGTGTGAACTATATCTTATAGAAGTATAGAAATTCTTTAACAATAATGATAGGCATCTATCATTGTGATCAAGAGGAGAAATTTATGATCGTTCAAGATATGAGTATTCCTGATGTAAAGTTGATTACACCGGAAGTTTATGGTGATGATAGGGGAAGTTTTGTAGAGACCTTTAGTCAGAGGCTCTATTGTGAAATTCTCGGGATCAAAGTCGGGTTTGTGCAAGATAACGTCTCAAAATCGCATAAGGGGGTACTACGAGGTTTACATTTTCAAGAAGACCCATATGCTCAAGGGAAACTTGTGAGTGTGTTGTGCGGAAGTGTTTATGATGTTGCAGTTGATCTGCGGCCCGGCTCTGTGACATTCGCAAGGTATGTCGCGGCCACGCTTTCAGCGACCACTCGTCAGCAATTTTGGATTCCACCAGGGTTTGCACACGGATTTCTCGCGCTAGAGGATAATACAGTTTTTGTTTATAAATGTACGCAATATTATCATCCAGATGTAGAGGATGGCATCAATTACGCTGATCGCTATATTGATATTGATTGGCCACATCTTGATGTGCCAATCACGGTCTCGGATAAGGATAAGCATCTTTCGACGGTATATGATCTGACCCATAAATAAGATTAATGAATGTGTCCACATATTGTCCACTTGAGAGAATGTTGCCAGCGCGGTAAAATAAAGTCTCAATCGTTCTTATTTATATTGTGGAGAAATTTGTGGAAGTCCGTGATCGAAGTCCTCAGTTGTCTTCTCGCGTATTTGCAGCTGCGGATAACTATGAAAATCTTACGAAAAAGTATGCGCATACTACGGGTACTTCTGAATCAGGTGTGTACGGAAATATGACAGAAAGAAGACGGAATATACGTCTTACAAAGTTGCCAAAAAGATAATATTCCTAACATTTTTAAACAGAAGGTAGTCCACAGGGCAGCTCTCTTTTTATTTCTCATTCGTGCAGACAGGAGGGTCTCATGCGGGAGCGAAGTTTTGCATGTAAAGATATCACTGCATATTCACGTGAAGAGGCGACGGAAAAATGCAAACGTCTTTGTCGAAATTATTTCCGCGATCGTGGTTGTGAGATCTGTATACCACGTGTACGGGTCAACCCACGCTTTAGCATGTGCTATGGATATGATCGACCATGCATCTATGATGGGGAAATAATCTATCGAATCACTTCGATTGAATACATGAAACTCATCTGGAGAAATAAAGATAAAAGATAACATCCTCCACTGCCAAATGGTAGAGGAGGATTTTTTTGATCAAAAAAATATAGTATTAAAGGTAAATGGCAGGATTAACAGTCGCACCTGTTGGGATCTTAATGCCAGATACTTTCTTTGATTTTACAATGTCAAAAGTAGAGGCGACAAAAACAGTGAAATGTACATGTGGCCCTGTGGAATAACCAGTATTTCCCATTACGCCGATCTTATCACCCTGATCAACTTTTTTACCACTCTTTGCTTTGAT
>JAUVJK010000055.1 GCA_030592425.1 Candidatus Moraniibacteriota bacterium | reverse complement strand
GATAACGGGACATGGCGGTGTTCATGTTTTGGATTGTTGTGGTGATGAAGCTGCAATGGCAAGATTGGAGTGTGATAAACTCAATGGTGAGATATTAACATGTGGACCAGATTTGCTCATAAAGAAAATTTATGGCTACAGTTGCTGTAATAAGGCTAATCCTGAGCCTCCAAAATCAAACTTTAAATACATACCCCTCGAGCCGATCTTTGCGGGTGATACGGATGGGAGTTTTGTTCATTATATCCAGATGATCTATAAGTTTCTGATATGGACTGTTGGTATCGCTGCACTTTTGATGTTGACACTTGGTGGCTTCATGTATATGACGAGTGCTGGCAATCAGGCAGCTGCGGGAACGGCAAAAAAGATCATCAGAGATGCTCTCCTTGGTCTAGTGATAGTGCTCTTTACATGGGTACTTCTCAATTTGATCAATCCAGACCTCGTCAAGATCAATTTGGAGAGTGTTACTGGATTGAAATACACACTTAATAGTAGTAATTCTTATCCATCTAATACTCCCTTTGTCCCAAATCCACAGCAACCGTTACCACCATCAAACCCAGATGTAAATAAAGGTAGTTGTCAAGGTTTGGAAGTTCGAAATATTAATCAAGATCAGTGCAAAGATGTTTCAGAAGAATTAGGTGATTTTCTTTCTTGTTTGCATGGTAATCTTCCAAGTGCGCGAATAAATAGTATATCCGATGATGATGCTGTCAATAACTTGTCACGATGTCAGGGGAGTAATTATTCAAAACCACCATGCGATCATGTGAAAAATTCTTGTCATTACGGCGGAAAAGATCAGAGAGGTGTGTCTTGTGCTGTTGATATTTCTACAACGAGTGGCGATAGTTATGGTGAAATAATGGTAGCCGCTAAAGATTGTGGTTATGCTTATTCTAAAGATGAGAGAGCGACTAATCATGTGCATTTTAGTGTTCCTGGTTGTGATTGTAACTAATTTTTTTGTTGTTTTAAGGATAGTTTTATCAACTAATCTGCACAAGTTTTTTTGTAAATAATTGAGTATTGAATCATAATCTAGTGGATTTCAAGTTTATTAATTAACTACTGATTGACTGGCTTTTACCATTACATTTGATCAATTGCTCAGTAGAGAGAAGAATGATAGATAATTTTCTTTACTGAAACACTTTGTGCAATTTTATGTAATCTTCGTATTTAATTATAAAACGTTGCGGTGATGTGGTCACAGATTTAAGAAAGTTTTATCCTATAATCAAAATTATTACTAAAGAAACGTGACTCAATAGTAGTTTTTTTAGTAGAATATTCTCTTTGAAATACTTGAGGTCGTTATCTTTAGAAATTGACGAATCAAAGAGTTTTTCTCGTAGAAAATTTATTTACATGAAATAATCTACATTAGTACTAGAAGGGTAGCACTGGTATCTAAAAGATTGTGAATACATCATTCTATCGGTCATAGGAGATGCATTACATTATTTTCTTAGAATTCTTTCTAGATGACCCATTCTAGTACTGTTATTTGTATGCTAAGATAGGCATTGGAAAATATTTAAGTTTAGAATATTTGAGCAAAGAAGTATGCTGAAATAATCTATGAGAAGTTTATAAAATTTGTTATCTAAAGCTAACTATGATCAATAGCATTATTGCTATAAAGTAAATTCTTTCACATCATTACTAATAGTGAAGAAGGCTTTGTTGTTTTCTTCATCGATTGAAAATCCTTTTGCGTCTGCAAAATCTTTGTGAACCCATTCTTTGTCGAGTGAGCCATCTTTGGTAATCTGGAGGAGGCGGGTATTTTCTTGATCGAGGATATAGATGTATGTTGCATCTTGCACACTCGAGAGATATGCGATTGTAGCATCACTAGTATCAAAACTGGTATCATTTTTTTCACCTTTAGAATAACTGTTGAGTTTTGCATTTGTTGCAATATAGAGATCTTCATCGACAGCCATATCGACAAAGTTTGCAAAATCAACATCTGTATTCTTCTTGAGCCAAATGCTACGGTCGCCGAAGCCATTTGCGACGCGTGGATAGCGATAGATCTGCTTTTCACTAGCATCTGTGACATAGAGATACGTGGAGTACGTTTCGATGTCTGAGACTGTTTCTGGGAAGTCGACACTATTCTCTGTGAATTTTTGATCAACAGGGCTAAATGCATAGAGCTTATTCTTATCTGTCTGGATGAAAAGGAGATTGAGATCGCTCATGATCGTTGTGTTTTGAATCGTTCCTGCATCACTCGGCAATATGAAATCTTTCTGCTCACCATCTGCCCAGAGTATAACTGCTGTATCGGTTGTTGTGAGGATGATGTCATCAAGCGCATGAATATTTGTAACGCCGTCTTTTGTGAAAAGTGTGTTACCATCATCAATCGTCTGATCAGATGATGGCTGATCAATGTTTGTGATCGACTCTTCGAATACTTCTTCTGTAACAATTTCTTCAGTCTCTTCTTTTTGTATGAGTCCACTAAGTTTATGAATCAATAATGGCACTAAGACGATTGCGAGGATGATGGCGAGGGCAGCATATTTTTGACGTGCAGATAAGTCGTGATAGATGCGCGTGATCTTTGAGGTGCGATGTGACGACGTACTCTGTCGCACTGTTTTTGATGTTCTTTTATTTTCTTTGTGAAAAAGGCCACTAAGACTTCCCAAGATCTGTTTGATTAGTTTTTTGATCAAAGAGACGATATGTAAGACTGCGCGTTTGACACGTGTAACAAAAGTAAACGATGATTCATTATTGAGCTTTTCCGACGGAAGTGACGTCGGCGTATAAGAGTCTTCTTCGTGTTCCTGGATTGCGTTTTCTTGTGGCGTTTTCGTAAATTTTCTGGCAAGAAGTGCAGTGTTCTTTTTAAAGAGGAGAGAGGCATGCCGACCTGCCTTTTGGAATGTATTTTTGGCAGTGGTCTTTGATGAAGTATAGGCACTTTGTGATGTTTTTTTTGTAGCATGCTTGGTATCCTCATAGAAATCTTTGATATGGGACATGAACGGTGTTAATGGTGTATCTCCTGTGTTGTCATCTTCACCTGTGATGTAGATATGGCCAGGTATTTGATCTTTTTCCCCCGATAGTCCTTTTCTTTTTGGGGCGGAAATGGATGGAGTGTCGTGAGTATTTTTATGGTCATGGGAGCTCTGCTGTTGTTTTTGAAAGTCTTTCGAGCCAAAGACATTACCGATCTCAGTTTTTGTCTCCTCCTTTGGTTCAGTGTTACTTGTGCGAATTGCTGGCGGCGCTGTTTCTTTTTGATAAACATCGAAGATAAATGCACCGGCAACATTACATTCATTAACAAGCGCTGTATTAACAAATTGGATAAATTTTTCATGTGAGAAACGAGAGGCATTTTTCTCAAGCTCTTCGATCGAGAAAAGCGAGAAGAGTTCTGGCGTTGCGATAATTACTTTGTCATTTTCTTTGAGTTTACCACTTGCAATATCTGCAAATGTTTTGAGGGGATGTTCAGCTGCTTCTTCCGACGCAAGACCTTCGCTGATGTCTGTGACCATATCATCACGGATGAGGAGGATACGTGCTTCTCCGGTGACACTGAAATGGATCATGTGTCGATCAATGATACAGAGTGCGGCATCGATATTGCCAAGCCACCCAATGTTCCCATTTTTTGCGATCTCAGCAAGAGCGCAGTTAACATGGTGCAATGCCGCTTCAAAACTATCTGTAACACCGCGACGAGTATTAGCGAAATATTCTTTTTTAACAGCTGATGTGAGAAAATTGACAACATTTGCTGATTCTTGAGAAAAATCGGAAATATAAAAGAAGCCAAGCAATGTTCCCATTTTCTGCTTTGTGAAGTTTGATGGCGTTTCATTGAAAGATTCGATATAGGGTCGATATTTCTGTGCATTCACGACAAAAATATCAGACGTTCGAATCTCGATATCGCCACGTTTTTGAGCTTTTTTATATTTTTTAGCTACCATAAAGTTGTGCTTTCATTATAGCGTGAACTGGGAAAATTGACTAGACGTTGGATATCCTTAGTGCCTACATGCTTCATAAAAAATAGAAGAAGTATTATTAGACTCATATTTTGCATAGAGGCACCTTTGCACAGATGAATTTATCATGTAGACCTCTAAGAATAGTACCATCTATAGATGGTACTATTCTTTATAGAGCATATTCAGGTCAGCGAAAAGATCCTTTTTGAATTGATTTGTGAGGTGTATAATAATAAAATTGATCTTATTAATTTTTTTGACTTTAAAAACGATAATGAAATCTTTTCATAGTGTGACGCGGAAAATAAACAATTTACTGCTGACATGTGAACATGGATCGCGACGAATTCCGCGACGGTATAATCGTCTTGGTCTTTCGAAACGTGAATTGGATGGTGCAAAGGATCTCCATGATGTTGGCGCTCTTAGTCTGATGAAAGAAATGGCACGCTTATTGCGTGCGAGTTATCTTTATACGACGCAATCTCGTTTGGTGATCGATTGTAATCGACAGATCAACGGTGTAAAAAAAGCAGAGAATACCTTTCACGCAAGTGCGCTCAAACAAACACTTTTGACAGAGATTGATGGGGAAGAAGTGATTATTCCTGTGCCTGGCAATTCATCAAAGTTGAAACGAGAAGAACAATCGCGTTTCGCTCACTTTGCACAACCGTATCAAGAACATGGACAAATGATCGCAGAAAAGATCTGTGCGCAGCATGGACACGCATTTATTGTGCAGATTCATTCTTTTTATCCACTATACAATGGACAAGAGCGTAAAACAGATATTGGCATTCTTTATAATCAATCTTCACATGTGGCTCATAAGTTGATGAATATACTGCGTGAGAAGACATCTTTGCGTATTGACGCCAATAAACCGTGGGATTTCCGTTCATTAGATGTTCAGGGTGGCGCATTCTATCCACTTGAGAAGAATCAGGAGATTGATATTGTTGTGATTGAAATGAATATGAAACATCTGCATACGCAAACAAGTCAGAGAAAAATGGCACGCCTCCTTTGTCGATCGATCAAAAAGGCTTTTACTTATGCCCAAAAAGATAAAAAATAATCAGAACATCTTATTTGGTAGCTTTATACAAGGTATGAAATAATGATGTCTCGTTGCTAAAATAGGGTGAAAAAAGCTTTCTTGATATTTCCTATCATTGATAGTACACTTGATAGTATAAAAACAAAGATAAAAATGTCTATTTATGAACGGTGATCCCAAAAGATCACTCCCTTTGTTTTGTTACACTAACTATAACTATTATGTCTGAGACTCTTGAACATCTCTTTGGCTCACGCTCACGCTCACGTGTTTTGCGTTTTTTTATCTTAAATCCAG
>JAUVJK010000027.1 GCA_030592425.1 Candidatus Moraniibacteriota bacterium | reverse complement strand
TTTGACGGTCAGAAAGATATTGCCGCTAAGGTCCTCCGCGCTGTTGGCAATGCTGATGAACGTTTCAATGAGGATGCCCTGCGCATGATGCGCGCAGTTCGCCTTGGCGCAGAGTTAGACTTCACCATTGAAGACAAGACCCTCGAGGCAATCAAAAAGAATGCCGAGCTTCTTACACATGTCTCCATTGAACGTGTACGTGATGAATTTTCACGAATTATTATGAGTCAGCATCCAAAGCATGGCATTGAACTCCTTCATGATACAGATCTCCTCAAGCATATCATTCCAGAACTTGAAGATGGTATTGGAGTGGAACAAAATCATCATCATACCTATACCGTATGGGAGCACAATCTTCGCGCTCTCAAAACCTGCCCGAGCAATAAACTGTCCGTACGACTCGCGACACTCCTCCATGATGTCGGAAAACCTCGTGCAAAGCGTGGAAAGGGTCGTGAGTGCACGTTTTACAACCATGAGTACGTTGGCGAACATATGACACGAAAGATCCTTACACGCCTTCGTTATCCAAAGAAAGTAATCGACCATGCTTCCCTCCTCGTACGGAACCATATGTTCTATTATAGTGTTGACGAGGTGAGTGAAACTGCTGTTCGACGTATCATCCGCAAAGTCGGCCTCGAAAATATGAAAGATCTCATGGATGTACGTATCGGTGACCGTCTCGGCTCTGATACAAAAAAAGCAAAACCCTACAAACTGCGCCATTTTGAATACATGGTAGAAAAAGTCAGCAAGGATCCTGTAAGTGTCAAAATGCTCAAGCTTAATGGCGATATCATGATCAAAGACCTCAATTTCCAGCCCGGACCGCAAATCGGCGCAATCCTCAATGTCCTTCTTGCAGAAGTAATTGATCATCCGGAGGGAAATACCCTAGAGCATTTAAGTGAGAGAGCAAATGATCTCAAAGATGAAGAACTGGGACAGCTAAAAAAACTCGCAAAGGAACGCATCGAAGAAAAACGCACAGAGGAGGATCAAGATACCAAAGAGAAACACTGGGTACGCTAGCAGAGTCAAAAGTTGAAAGTCAAAGGTCTATAATGAATAATAGCTCTTTCAACACAATAATTTCGTAAACATTCATCTATGCGATTTGTTATATCCCCAATGACATCGAATCCTGCAAATATGATGCGACGGGCTGGTTATGCTTTTCAGCATCATGTTGATGACAGTGAAGAAATGAGTTTCGTACGTCCTCTAGCGCAGGGTGGTTTTCCACGCTTCCATGTTTATGCGCAACAAAAAGGTCTTGCACTTGAGATCAGTATCCATCTCGACCAAAAAAAAGAGACATATGGCAAAGACACACGTCACCACGGTGAATACGCAGATGAAGGTGCTCTCGGCGAAGAAGTCGAACGATTAAAAAATACTTTGTAATAAAAAATAAGACTTACCAATCAGATGAAAGGTAAGTCGATTTATGGAATGACTCATAGTTAGCGAAAGGCATCACGAATACCATCCCTGAAGGCTCTACTCAATTCATTTTCTAGAGTACGTGCCCCATCAGATAAGACATTATCAATGATTCCTCCTCGTCCTCTACTACGATCTTTACGTATCCATTCACGTTCTGACCGTGCATAGTTTGCGTTATTACGAGCATTTCGATCCATGTGACTATTGTACCAGTCCATCCTCTTGCTGTATTCTCTGAATTGAGACTTGGACATACTGTACATTGTATTTGGATCGACGTACAAACGTTCACGTGCTTGACCAGGATAGTTTTCATTTCCTCGATACTGCTCGTGTCCGCCTGTACTCGTACATCCAATCAAAGCCAGCATACAAACAAGAAGGATGGGCATTGAAGAATATTTCACTAAGTTTTTCATATCATGCCCTCCAAATAGGCTTTGATGAAAGTACAAAGAACAAATTGTGTCCAATATTCAGAACCATGAACAATAGCATATTATACACTCTTTGTCAAGTGACTTGATTCTCTCCCCTTTATGCGCTATGATACGTGAAGTTATGTATCATATTCTTGCCGGGGTGGCGAAACCTACCTATCGGAAGGCAGGTTGGTAGACGCACCAGGTTTAGGACCTGGCGGTGGCAACACCATGGAGGTTTTCCCTGTTTGTCGAAATCGGAGATTTTGTCACAAACAGCAATCCGCCTTTGGTGGACAATCCATCCTACAGGCACAGTACGCCGACGTGGTGAAATTGGTAGACACACTAGGTTTAGGACCTAGCGCTCGCAAGGGCTTGAGAGTTCGAGTCTCTCCGTCGGCACTATTGAGTCAAAAGTTAAAAAGTCCAAAGTCTATAAAGAAAAAAGCTCCATCGTGGCGCTTTTTTTATTGGCATATTAGTACTGAATTCATAATTCGTAGAACTCTAGAAATCCCAACTTCCGTTCATACCTGTTGATTGCGTATAGTTGACCACTGTTGATTCAAAGAAATTGCTTTTATCACTTTCGAGATCCTGCAATCGCTCGAGGTGCTTATACGGATTCTCGATCGCATCAGCATAGAGTGGTGCAAGACCCAGCATCTCAAGACGCTGATTGGCGAGCCACTGGGTGTATTCAACCGTTGTACGCCCATTGATCCCTGGGATGCGGTCACCCAGAATATGTTTGCTCCATTCGATTTCTTGATCGACAGCCGTCTTCATCATTTCTCGGATCAATTTCTCATCAAAAATACTTGGAAATTCTTTCTGGATCTCCCGCATCAAATTTGCAAAAAGCGTTACATGCGTTAGCTCATCACGACGAATGTAGGCGATCATACGTCCAGTCGCTGGCATCTTGATATGATCGACTAGTGTATCAAAGAACGCAAAGCCATTATAGAAATAGAGAGATTCAAGAAGATAATTCGCAACGATACCGCGAAAAAATGTTTTATCTGTCGGATTATCGATAAAGTCCTGATAGATCTGCCCGATATATTTATTACGCTCAAGAAGCACTTTATCGGTCTTCCAGAAATAATAAATCTCATCTCGATCCTTACTATCAACAACAGTTTCAAGAATCGTTGTATAGGATTGTGAATGAATCGCCTCTTGATACGCTTGAATAGAGATGATCAAATTCACTTCCGGACTCGTTATATAATCGTTAAAATGCGGCAGATTGACCGTTTGGATCGAATCAAGAAAGATTAAAAAGGAAAGGATTCCTTTATATGCACGTTGTTCTTCCTCTGTCAGCTCTGATTTGAACATGCGTGCATCATCCTTAAGTCCTGACACTTTCTCTGGGATCCAAAAATTACCAATCATTACTTGGTAGAGTTGCTTTGCCCACGGGTACTTTGTCGCATTTAATTGGAAAAGACCTGTTGTAGATCCCTTGATGATCGTACGATGCGCAACATCATCATCGCCCTTGGGATTAAAGATCAAATTTTGGTGTATTTTTTTCGTCATGTATTCATCATTAGGTAATTGTTATTAATTCGTGTAAAGAGGCGCCCTTCTTTTTAGGTAAAAACCCAACGCCTCTTTACATACGACCACGTTCATTGGAATGGATCTTCTATCCTGAGCAACTGACGCAAACATTCTTTGTATCAGCAGAGAGTGACCTGACATAATACACTGTCTTAATTTCTTCTTCCCATGCCTTGAAATAGTAACCATACAACTGCTCTGGAGATACGCGCGCAGGATCAACCATCCATTCGAAACTGACTGACTGATCAACCCACTTATAGATCACACTCATCATATCGATCACATCATTCATATCCATTGAGATGTACTCTTTGTAGAACCAGAAATTTTCTGAATCAAGCTTTGGTGCAACACGTATTGTTGGCGCACTGAGATTTGTCTCAACAAAGTAGCGTTTATAGATTGGCAGAAGCGCTGCGGTCGTACCAACAACACCAGCCGTTGATGTATTTGGCGCTGGCGCTGTGTGGTAACCAAAGCGCACACCATTTTTCTTCATATCGATAAATAGCTTCTTCCAGTCCTTTCCATATTTACCTGTATGTTTTTCATACCAAACACGTTCTCGTCCCAGAAGAATTCCTTTACTGTATTCACTTCCTTCATACAATTTGTATGTACCTCTCTCCTGCGCAAGGTCAACGGATGCGCGATAGGTATGATACGTATAACGCTCGAAGAGCTTATTTACCTTATTACGCGCCTCCTTTGTCTCATAAGCAATTTTTCTTGTCGCAAGATATTCCGCAAGTCCGAGATAGCCAAGTCCAACACTCCTATACCGTAGAGCTGTCCGCTCAGCCTCTTTGATTGGATAAAAATTCAACGTGATCACATTATCAAGTACGCGCATCACTGTCGGAAAGACGTCAGCAATCACCTCTTCTTCATTTACCTTTGCCACATTGATCGATGCGAGATTACACACAACAAAATCTCCCGGTTCATAACGCAAAACGATCTTTCCACCCTCAATCTCTTCTTCGATAAATTTCGTTGGTGATGTATTCTGACAGATTTCTGTACACAACTGTGTCGAATAGATCATGCCAGCGTGTTTATTTGGATTCAGGCGATTAATCGTATCACGATAGAACACGTACGGCATACCCGTCTCTACAGTGCATTTCAGAAATTTCTTAAAAAGCTCCTTCGCTGGAATCGTTCGCGTTAGCTTCAAACGAACATCTTTCTCTAATTCTGCATAAAAATCCTCGAATTCCTTATCATAGCAATCTTGTAAATTCTTTTTGTAATAGACATTCACTTCATGCGGATCAAAAAGTGTCCATTCACCATCTTCCTTTACGCGCTTCATGAAAAGATCAGGTACAGAGACTGCAGGGAAAATATCAAATGCCTTCGCACGGATATCACCTGTCTCTGTCTGCAGGTCAAGGAAATCATAAATATCATGATGCCACATATCAAGCGTTACACTGATAGCGCCCAGACGTGAACCAAGTTGATTCACGGCAATCGCTGTATCATTGATTACCTTCACCCATGGATTTACACCACCAGAAGCACCTTCGATACCACGAATCATAGAACCACGCGCACGGATATTCCCAAGATAAACACCAACGCCGCCGCCAAACTTTGAGATCTGGGCCATATTCTCAATGCCATGATAGATCGCACGCAGATCGTCATCAATACTGATCTTGAAACAACTGGAGAGTTGGTGATAATTTGTACGTGCATTAACAAGTGTTGGTGTTGGCAGTGAAATGCGCCCTTGTGAGCAATGTTCATAGATCTTCAGTGCCAATTTCAGACGATCCTTCTTCTTTTCTGGAATTGCAAGGAAGAGAGCAACGGCCATATACATTTCTTGTGGCAATTCTTTCACAACACCATTAGGATTTAGTAGATACCGTTTGGACAATGACAATACTGTCGTATATTCATACCCATCATCTGTTTCGATCTTCAAATGTTTTCCAGCCTTAAGAATGTCATCTTCACTATAGTATTTATAAAAATCTTTATAATAGTATTCTTTCTCAATATATTCATCCATCAATGTCTTGAAGGATTCTGGTGAGTAGAGGTCAGCAAGAGAAATATTACGATTTTTTAAAGCTTGTTTGTAAAGATTACCTACAAAAACACGCGCTGCAATATGTTGCCATTTGATATTCTCCATCGTGACAAGATCAATACATGTTTTGACAATCAAACGATTGATATCGGACGTTTTGATATCCTCAACGATATTCTTCTTAAAAGCTTCAACAAAATCAGTAAAAGAACAATCTTCCTTGTATCCATTGACACAACGATCAAATACTTTCTTGATCTTATCAATATCGAAATCTTCCTTTTTCCCATCAGATTTCACAACTTGCAGTGAGTGTTGGTCGAATTGTTCGATCACACGTTCTTTCATTTCTTCACGCTCTTCTGCATGTTTTTTACGATAAAGGATATACGTCTTTGCAACTTCATATTGATTTGCCGCAACAAGATTACGCTCAACAGCATCCTGAATATCTTCAACGGATGGAAGACAATCAGCGCCCGAATCTTCAAATTTCGCTTCAAGATCTGCTACAATCACTTCCGTCAATTCTGGCACAAAAGATGTCTCAATTCCTCCGACAGCACCGCATGCGTGCACAATTGCACCTTCGATGCGCTTCGGTTCGAAATCAATGATTACTCCACTCCTCTTTTTAATCTTTGTAATTGGCATATTTATGGCGCATAAGAACAAGCATGTGCATCCCTGCACTGCCCCCACTTATGCAATTATTTATCTTTATTTATAGAGAATCTCTCCTTATTTTTCTTGTAAGAATCGTGTACTCACGACATTCCAATCAAGTGCAGCGATGAATGCACCGAGATAACTCGCTCGATCAGTACCATAGTCAAGTACAAATGCATGTTCAAATACATCCATAACCAGAAGTGGCGTCGCTCCAGCGAGGTGACCAAGATCATGTTCACCAATCCAAAGATTGAACATTTCATCACCAGACGCGTCATAAGCGAGAATGACCCATCCGATACCACGCATTGCACCGGTTGCAAGAAAATCTTCTTGCCATGCGTCAACACTCCCAAAGTGTGTTGCTATCTTTTTGCCCAACGCACTATCCGCATCAAACGTACCTTGTGGTTCACTTGTCAAATTCCCAAAGTACAACTCATGCAAACGCATACCATTCCATTCCCAGCCAAAGCGACGTCGCAACTCAGCAAATTGCGGTGTCCCCTTTTCGATTGTCTTCAGTTGCTCCATTAGGGCATTCGTATTGGCTACATAGCCATCATACAATCCAAAGTGATTCTTCAATAGTTGATCACTAAAGCCATCTGTCCCAATCAAGTTTTCAAAATTTTGTGCTTCGTACATAAATTCTTTTTATTTCTTTAGATCTTCCCGACAAGGTCAATACCTGGTTTTAAAGTTGCCGCGCCTGGTGTCCATTTTGCAGGACAGACTTTTCCTTTGTGCGTTGCAACGAATTGTGCAGCTTGGATCTTTCGCACAAGCTCATCTACATTACGTCCAATATCATCATTATGAACTTCATATGCTACAAGTTCTCCCTTTGGGTTAATGATGAACGTCCCTCGATGCGTTACACCTTCTGCTTCAATATGCACACCAAAATCGCGACTCAATGTCCCCGTTGGATCCGCTGCCATTGGGAATGTGATCTTTCCAATTGCCTCTGAGTTATCATGCCATGCTTTATGAACAACAACTGTATCAGTAGAGACACTTACCACTTCCACACCCATTTTTTTCAATTGTGCATAGTGCTCTTGCATATCCTCAAGTTCTGTTGGGCAAATATAAGTAAAATCTTTTGGATAAAAGAAAAGAACAAGCCATTTACCGCGATAATTTGAGAGTTTAGCATTAGAAAACTTTTCTTTGTGATAAATCTCAAATTCTCGGTCTGTTACTTGTTCCCCGATCATTGGTAGTGCATTACCGATATATTCATCAAACATGAATTCTTCAATATCTTGCGATTTCTTTTTCGCAGCCATAAAATTATTTTAATTGCTTAACGCTTCCCTAGCATACATTTTGCATCACACAACGTCAATACCACTAATTGTGCTTTCACAACATACTAACACACACTATGTAGTGTTTTTTCATAATCTGTGGATAACATTGTGGAAATGCTGTGTAGAAAGTCTATCTGTGCACCTGACTTTCTGTCAAAATGATATCCAACTGATGATCATGTGATTCCGTCGGCACTTCAGAAAGAATTTGCCAATCAAATGCCAAACCCACAGAAGTCATAGGTAATCCATTCCCAAAATAACGATCATAGTACCCGCCACCATATCCAAGTCGGTTTCCCCGCTGATCAAATGCGAGACCTGGCACGATTACCAGATCGATCTCTTTTTCAAATGGCTCTTGTGTCCGCGGCTCACGAAAACCATATCGACCTACTGAGAGCTCCTTGAGAGAATGTATCGCAACAGGAATCATCGTACCAATCTTCAGAACCTTCGGAACACAAACAGTTTTTCTTTGCTTCAAAAGGGTCATGATCAAATCATCTGTCGATACTTCTGTGCGCATCGAAACGTACACAAAAATATTCCTCGCATTTTGCATCTCCGGCAGAAACAGTAATCGTGCAATAATCATTTTAGAGGCCTCTATAGAGGCTACTATTTTGTGACGCTTCATTTTTTCAAGTTGTTGCTGTCGCAAACATTCCTTTTCTTTGCTCATATGCTCTTTATAGTAGATTTTTTTTGGTTTCTGCGCTAGTCTTATCATATGGAAAATGAAATTACAATCACAGAGGAGGACGGCACATCTCGCCTTGATACCTTTCTTGCAAGAAAAATCGATAATCGTTCACGTGGTGACATTATTCGCGCTATTAAAGCTGGCGATATCCTCGTAAATGAAGCAGTGGTAAAGCCACACTATAAGATCCACACTGACGATACAATCACGATTACGCATATTGACGCTGTACAAGAACAAGAACTGACCCCCAATAAGGACATTCGACTTGATATTATAGAAGAAAATGACCATTTCCTTGTTATTAATAAACCATCAGGTTTGCAAGTTCATCCAAGTACACGTCGAGAAACTGACACGCTTACAAATAGCTTACTTGCATATTACCCCGCAATCAAAAATGTTGGTGATGATCGGCTGCGCCCTGGTATCATGCACCGCCTCGACAAAGATACATCCGGACTCATGGTCATCGCAAAGGATCAGCAAACATACGAGACACTTAAGGAGGCTTTTAAAATGCGTAAGATCCAAAAAACATACACAGCACTTGTCTGGGGCTCTTTTGATAAAGAAGAAGGTATTATTGAAGCGCCAATTGCGCGCGCGAAATCGTACACAAAACAAAAGGTAGCTCTTGGAAAATTTGGCGGTGATGCCAAAGATGCCCTCACGCATTATAAAGTTGTGGAGAAGCTTTCTTTGCAAATGACAAAGAATGCATCAGATGAAATTATTTCGATTGTAGAAGTGCAACCAAAAACAGGTCGTATGCATCAGATCCGCGTACACTTTGCACATATCCAACATCCTCTCGTCGGTGATACAAAATATTGCACAAAAAATCAATACGATAGTAATCTTCAGTTCTTTGAGTCCCTTCCAGATAGTGAGCCGCATACATTTCTACTCCATGCCACAAAACTCGCTTTTATCTTGCATGAGAAAAAATACAACTATGAAATCCCCCTCCCAGAATTCTTTAATACATATACCGATTCACTAAAAAGTGTGTAAAATAAAAAGGGCGCTGAAAATTATCCACCGCCAATAGATCAATTTTGATCTGATATCATTGTATACTACATTCTAAGTCCAATCTCAATCACTATTTATAGCAAAGAAGTTGACGTTGTTAACTATGAAGTACCACTTTTTAAACAACGATTTACACAATTTTGTGCAGTTCATCTAACCAATCAACAGCTATGCTGTCACGTATTCATCATCAAAAAGGGCAGATGATCTCACTGTCTGATACCTAAATGCATCACATATAACATACTACATATACTTCTAGAGGTTATTAAAAAAGACTCATTGTGATCAATAAGTCATTGTTTTCTTGTAACGCAACAATATGTAGTCTTTGTGCATATGAACACTATCGCCAAGGAATATTTAAGGCTCTAATAACAACCTCTATGCGATCTTTGAGTCTCACACTTCGCATAAACGATTGCTCTTGATCCATCAGATTCCTGAACGCCAGAGACGCTACAATGACGAAAACGAGAGTACATTATTGGGCCACAGTCCGGTCCGATAAGATCATAAAGATCTGGGCGCATCTTTTTGACATATTTCAACATATCGACGTGATAAAATGGAATAAATTTACCATCTGGACCAGTCTGCTCAGTAGCCCGTTCAAGAGACTTTTCATAAGCAGGAATTGCAATTGCTGTAAAAATAGCAATAGAAGCAATAACGATCATCAGTTCGATCAGTGTAAAACCAGTGATATTTTTCATAAAAATCTCCTCTTTGCGTCTATTGTGAAATGAATTGTAAATGATCAAGACAATTGACAATAGCATCAAATAACCACATTTGTCAAGAAAAAGAGCGCCTGATAATTTTATCAAAACGCTCCTGCATACTATTAAGCTTCCTTGCTCATAACGAGTCCTTTACTCGAAGTCAGCTACATCAAATGCCGTAGATTCAGCCAGAACAGATGTGAGACCATCACGCAATTCCTGCGGATTGTCTGCTACCCGGTAGATCGTTTTACCTGGCTGATTGAGTGAATGTCCTTCGCCGATACAGAACCCTATCGTTTGAACAATAATGGGCGTATTTGCAGAAATCCAATTCACTGTAGTTTTGAGTTCAGTAGCATTATCTGCCCCGCCATCTGTAACGACGACGATATGATATTCACCATACCCTAACTGTTTAATACCCTGAATCGTCAGCGCTTCATAAGCTGCGTTCACTGCACCATTGAGAGGCGTTGACCCACCAGCAGAAGCACTGTGCACACCACTTTCAAAAGCTGCTTTAGCATTACCAGCGAGCGGAACAATAACCCCACCCTTGAATAAAACTAACCCAAGATTAGCATTTTCAGGCACTGACTTTGAAAATTCTGTCATTGCCTTTTTTGCAGCGGTCAATTTATCCGAAGCATTACCAGAACACTTCCCACTATCCATACTTCCTGAGTCATCGAGGACAACCATAAAGTTCTTCGCCAAAAGATCTGGCGCGACACCCATAGATTTATCCTCTGGGACTGCTGGAGGCCATGAAGTGGGTAATACCTTTTCTTGAGTGATTCCATCAGAATCAATTCCTCCATTGGCAAACTGCTTGTTTACCTGTGTCGGATGACCAGTATCACACCCTGTGAACATGATCATCAGAATTCCACCAAACAAAATGGTAGGGAGTACTTTGTTAAAGTGTTTCATTACATTCCTCCCTCTTTATAGTGGTGAGAACACAGAAGATTCAGCTTCTACTTGGATGATCCTAAAGACCACCCGCATATTGTTCAGCCATTCCTGTTCTGTCTTTGGCGCACATGGATTTTGTCCACACATGCCAGATGAAGGACTTTCGAAGCCATGGCCTACAATGGCAAACTGCGTGACATCAAGTGTCACACCTTCACCAGTTGCAAATCCTACAATGCTATCACGCACTGCATTGGCACGAGTAATACTTAGATTGCGTGCAGACTGACGAGTGCGCTTCAGAACGATCTGAGATTCACCCTTCTTTTGCTGTTTCAGATATCCAAGTGGATCACTATGGCCTTCGATCGTAATTAGAGCTCCGCCGTAAGTTGATGCCATATCGATGACCCGTTTGAAAGAGTCTTCGTACATCGTTGATGGAAAGGTGTTTTGATTAGGCTTGAAATAGACTTCAAAGCGAAATAGTTCACCTTCAGAAAGAGTACCCTGCTGCTGTTTCCGCGCAACAACAGCTGCAACAGCCTGCTTGTCAAATTTCGGAGCCTCAACACCTGAAGTGTCAGTAAGGCCTTTAGACAAGGCAGTATAATCCCAGCGAGCATGTTCTAGCGTAATCTTACTACTCATAAGGCCTAGCGCC
>JAUVJK010000054.1 GCA_030592425.1 Candidatus Moraniibacteriota bacterium | reverse complement strand
CCAGAGACCATATGTTGCAATACCCATAACGGCAAGGAGAATGATCGTTAAACTTGACGCCATGAGAACGGTCCCTTTGATATCAAGCTTCTGACCTTGTTCTTCAGATGGTTTCGGCGCATGGACGTATTTAAGCATGAGGAAAATCACAAGGACGATAATAAGCTCAGATGCAAAAGCTAAGCGCCAAGAGAAAAAAGAAGTCATGAATCCACCATAGATCGGTCCGAGCGCTCCAGCGACAGATGCGATCGCTGCGAAAATACTGAGAGCTTTAGCACGATCAAGACCTTTATAATAGATCGTGATCATGATCGTTGTGATCGGTAGGAGCATTGCGACGCCGAGACCTTCGATCAGTGACCAACCAACGATGAGGAATCCAATTGTTGGTGCAATTGCTGCCATAGTAGTACCAATTGCATACATGACCATAGCGATGATGAAAACTTTTTTGAGCCCGTACATTTCTCCGATCTTGCCACCAGTGACCATAAAAGCCGCCATGACAAGCGCATAGAGGGAAATAGCTCCTTGGACAGTAGAGATCGTTGTATCGAGATCGTTGACGATGTCAGTGATCGCGACATTCATCATTGTCGTATCAAGGAACATTACGAACCCAACAAGACTCATGACGATCAAGAGCATCCATTTCCCCTGTTCTTTTGGTTTTTCTTCCTTCGTGCTGTTTTCTACGGTTTCTTCTGCCATATAAATATGTCTAACAATTTAATAGTGATTGATCGTTATAAATGTAAAATATTTATTTTTGCGTGATCCTATTAACGTCCGAGGAAGCGGAGCATGATAAGAAAGATATTGATGAAGTCGAGATAGAGTGAAAGTGCACCAACGACACCAACTTTGTTAAGTGCCTCTTTGTCGTCACCGGCCTTAGTATGGAATTGCTTGAGCTTTTGCGTATCGTACGCCGTAAGAAGTGTGAAGATAATGACGGCGATGATCGAGATCATGAGATCGAGGCGTGAACTCTGAAAAAACCAGTTAAAAAGCATTGCGATGATCACGCCGAGAAGTCCCATGAGGAGGAAGTTGCCCATGCCTGTCATATCTTTTTTTGATACAAAACCGATGATACTCATGACGAGGAACATACCAGCTGTTACAGCAAATGCAGAATAGATCGTTCCAAGGTCATAAACAACAAAGATCGAGGAAAGCATGACGCCATTGAGAGCTGCGTAGAGGAAGTAGAGTCCTAGAGCTGCCCCTTGTGTAAGTGTCTGAATACGCGAAACAAGATAGATCACGAGCGCAATTTCAACGATGAAGATTCCGAACATTAAAAAGGGACTTGTATAGAGTTTGAGCATGAGAAGATCATTCCCAGCGACCCAGTAAGCGGCAACGCCAGAGAGTATGAGGCCAGTAAAGGTCCAGAGATAGACTTTGGAAAAAAATGCGGATAAAGACATAGATTTTCTATGATTAATTTATAAAATAATTACTACTAATGACAGACTTGAATTACAGAGCAATGTACTATTTTTGATGCTCTTTGTCAATATCTGCTTTTAATGTGGAGATCTCTGCACGATATGCAGCTATTTTTGCTTCCTTTGTCGCCGTTGTAGTGTTGCTCCCTGATCGTTTTTGATCACGCTGTTCAATACGTTCTATTTTGTTTTTTACCATGCGTTGCGATAGTGTATCGATAAAGGCCATGAGGATCCCAATACCAACGACAATGTAAAGTATTGTAAAAAGTTTTCCAGTTTCTGTAACAGGATGAAGATCACCATAGCCAACGGTCGTGAGTGTGATCACACTAAAATAGAAAGCATCAATGTAGTCGAAATGTTCAAAGTAATGATAAAAAAGTGTACCAATGACAATGATGCTAACTGTAAGACCAATAAGTGCACCAATTTTAAGTCGAATTTGTTTATGAGGAAGCATAGGAAATTATGAATGATAAATTATGAATTATGAATGATGAATGAATTGTAGCATGGGAGGAGAGTCTTTATCAATGAAGAATTCCACCCGAAGAGTGGTCAGCCTTCGGCTGAAAGAAAAAATAGAGAAGAATAATCAATAATTAGGAAGGACAGGAATGAGGGAATAGGAAATGAAAAAAATTCTACTCGAGGAGATTAGCTTTTGGCTGAAACAAGGAATAATAAAAAGTTAATAAAAAAAAGACTGATAAATACAAATGTTGTATTACCAGCCAAGACTATAGTATAGATACTCTCAGTATCTATTGAGGCAATGTGCTTCTATTCCAAGCGTCTCTTTATAGAGTATATTGGCAGAGAATCCTGTCCTGGAATATTGCGATGGTATTGCTTCACGATGAAGACCTCTTCTCTGGCGCTGAGAGAATGTGGAAAAGTAAGTTTTGTCATTAAGTCACTTTCGGGTATATCGCTTTCGATAAAGGCTTCAATTTGAGAGTTTTCTTCTGTATCATCCATATTTTCCGGAAGTTGCACATAAAACAGATCGTATTTGATGCCATTGATCATCCATGCTTCCTGATCACTATAAAGAACGAGCGACCAGCCAATATCATGAGCTTTATAACGTTCTTTATAATTTTTGTGGTAGTGAATGATGCCGACGAAGCAGATCATTATAAATAAGACTGTTCCCAAAATAATCCCTGTTGGGACTGTGGATTTATTTTCAGTGATTTTGCTCATTAACCTCTCCAGTTGATTGAATTATTTTGTGAAAGAATGGTATCGCTATCTTACACGTGATTTCTTTCATTTGTCAACATATTATTTTCATATATACATTATATGGTGTAAACTAAATAAAGAATATATTTATTATTAATAATAGCCTATGATAAAAAAATGTGATGGAAGAATAATTCATGTATTTGGTGTGATCTCAGCGATCACTGTTATCGTTTCTGGTTTGTGGGGTGGCTTTGGCGATCGATCGATCTTGGATTATCTGATGATTGCTACTTTTGCGTTATTTGCTTATGTGCCATTTGCATTGTTGAGCTTTGTTATCAAGCAGAATATGCGATTCCTCATTTTTCTCGTTGTTTTTGGCTTTGTCTTGTTTGGTTTTGATATGTACGCGAAATATGATGCTTTTATCGTATCTGATTCATCAACAGGTGGTTTGGTCAATGTCGTCATGCCGATCTTTCTTATCGGTGCGACACTTATGATATGGGCAGTTGTTGCGATCATTGGTTATTTTACAAAACAGGGGACAGAGGAGAATTAAGAATTAAAAACGAAAGTGGTTAGTCTTTGGTTGAAATAATTAAGAAGTTAATAGACAATGAAAACGACTGTGTAAAGATTTTGTGGTTTTGATACTTTGGTAAAGTACAGTACAATACGATTGAGGTTATTTAATTCATCATTATAAAAGTTATGTCAGAAGAAAATACAGAGGTAAAAGAAGAAGTAAAATCAACGAAGAAAATAGACACATATAGTTATAAGGGATGGCTCATATCTGATGAGTTTGTGAAGCGCACATGTGCAGTCTTTGGTTACTATATGGTCGGTAATCTTATCATCTCAGGGGTAATCTTCGGTACGATCGTTATTATTGGACTGATGGTTGCTGGCATCGCTGCTCTTTTTAGCTAGACAGTACTGAGGACGTATATTTATAGAGAAATTTATAATAAAAGAACGACCCATTTTAAGGGGTCGTTCTTTTTTACAACACAACGAATATGCGATACCATGGAGCTATAATAATCAAAGAGAATAAGTTTGTATGAAAAAAAGCCTCATTATTGTTCTAACTTTCTTGCTTCTTGTCGGTTCGACAAGTTCAGTTATGGCAATGACGACACAGACAGAAGAGCAAGGTCCTCTGCAGGATCTCTTTTATGAGATGTGGAACATAGAGTTATTGGTACACAGTAGTGGATCACAAGAGACGATCGATCCGACGAAGAGGTCTTTCGTCGTTGCGACGATCGTTCTCTTTGAAAAAATACCGCTTCTCTTTATTTTTGGACTTTTGACAATGGGTCTTTTCTATCTGCGTAGCAAATTGTATGGCTATAAGTTTTATCGTCCATTCTTGTGGAATCTCTTTCTCGCCTAGATTCCGCTTGTCGCGGCAATGCTCTTTTATATAACAACTCATAGCAGTGGGGAATTGAGTCATATTCTGCATTGGTTGATGATCATTGTATGGTTTTTCTTCTTTCCAAATGCCTCCTATCTTTTGACAGAGGTACATCATTTCCGTGATGATTGGAAGCGTCATCCTGATGTGCCATTGTGGTTTGATACGGTTGCTATTCTTTCGTTGATCGTGAATGGGCTTCTTCTTGCGATCTTTTCACTGAATATTATCCAATTCTCTCTTGATTACTATTTTTCAACGGCGGTGACTTGGTCGATCATTATTTTTTATCTCCTTCTCTCTAATGCCGGTATTTATATTGGTCGCTATTTGCGGTTTAATAGTTGGGATGTATTGACACGTCCATGGATGATTGTTATCTATTTCAAAAAAGAGATCAACACATGGCCAAAGTTCAGAGATTTCGCACTGTATGTCCTGATGTTCACATTCATTATTCTTTTTGTCTATTTCTTTGTACATGGATCATTGATCAATGTTTCTGATCTTGCATCTAATATTCTCTCAACATAATAGATTACGCTATAATATTCTGTATATGAAAAAACAATTACTGCATGCATTTTTATCACAGCATTTTTTCTATCCGCTTTTGTGGATGAGTGTTTTCGCGCTAGTCCTTTATGGCGGGGAATGGGTAACGGATGGATGGCATGGTCCACGTCTTCATTTGAATCTTTTTCTCGCGTGGATTCCTTATGTCCTCGCATTGATCGCTGTTCTTGTGGCAAAAAAGACGCAGAAAAAATGGCTTCTGAGTGGAATTGTTCTTCTCTGGCTACTCTTTTTTCCAAATGCCCCATATATCATCACAGATTTTGCATACTTGGAATGGCTTGAATATGATCTCTGGCAGAGAATTTTGATCTTCACAGCATTCGCCTTTAGTGGTGTAATGCTTGCACTTGTGTCGCTACTCTTTATTCAACGTATTGTCCGAAAGAATTTCGGTAGCAGTATGAGTTGGATTGTCGTGATCAGTGCCTTTATCCTTGCAGGGATTGGTGTGTACTACGGTCGTTTTATGCGACTGAATTCATGGGATATTATCACAGATCCCATGAAAGTCATCGGTAGTGTTGCGCATGCCGTTCATGATCCTCGTTTCATTTTGTTATCCATTGTTTTTGCAACATTTCTCTTTCTAATCTATTATCTTGTCTATACGCTATATTATGCACGAGTTGAGGATAATGATGTATAATGAAGGATATCTTCGTTCATGGGAGTAGACAATGGAGATTCTTCTGATAAGCTTCTCTGGCACATGGAATTTTTATGAAGAAATGCTAATTTATTGAT
>JAUVJK010000085.1 GCA_030592425.1 Candidatus Moraniibacteriota bacterium | reverse complement strand
TCTGGATATTTCTCCAAAATATGATGAATAAAATTACTTCCAATGAATCCCGCACCACCTGTTACTAATAGTTTCATAAAATTATAATTTTAGATATTTTTTAATAACGGATGAACTTGATCTTTTTCTGACACGATTACATCAACATCAAGCTTTGGCCAGTCGATCCCAATTTCTGGATCATTCCACATGATGCCTGCATCAGCTTCAGGCGCATAGTAATCTGTGCACTTATAAGCAAAGAATGTGTCATTTTCTAAGGTAAGAAAACCATGTGCAAAACCTTGCGGAATCCAGAATTGTTTTTTATTCTCTCCTGACAGTTCAACTGATACGTACTGTCCAAATGTCGGAGAATCCTTGCGAATGTCAACCGCAACATCAAAGACGCGACCTTTTGGCACAGTGACTAGCTTTCCTTGCATATGAGGGATATTTTGATAGTGCAGTCCCCGCAAAACACCTTTTTGTGATGAAGAGAAGTTATCTTGTACCAACTCTTCGGTTATGCCAACATCTTGTTTATAGCGTTTTTTACTAAAAGTCTCAATGAAAAAACCACGCTCATCACCAAAAACATCAGGTGTAATGATCTTTACATCAGAGATTGTTGTTTCCTCAATTCGCATAGTTTTGATATGTAACTTATAATATTTACTAAGTTGTTTCCATTATACACAACAATGACTTTTTACAATAGAATGATGGTTTGGGAAATAAAATAGAGACCTCTATAGAGATCTCTATTTTCTTGCTCAATTGTAATGATATTTTGTTAATTTTGTTCACTGAGGATCACATCTTCATTCATGATAAATTCATATTCCCCATCCATGTCGTTAGCGCCACTTACCGTTACGTGGACAGGTATATCATATACTCCAGATTGCTTTTGGATTAAAAGATTATAAGGATAGATATTTTTTATTTCACGGGGAAGATTGTATTCGATGCGTACAGTTTTCTGTGTTCCAAGTGGTACGTGCACGAGAAATCCAATATACTTCTTTCCAAATTCTTCACCGTACACTGGCCCTGTTACATTTCCTGTTTGTCCACGAAACCATGCTTTATCTGGAATATATACACGAAGATAGGTTTGGTAGTCATTTGTCATCCAGTCTCTTTTTATTGCTGTATGATTATAGGTGATCGTTGCAATGGCAGAAGGTATCGGTTTGGAAAGATCAACATCATAACTAATCTTTCGTTTGATGTAATTGTCAGTTTTTAGTGATGCGAGATTTGCATCGACAAACATAAGATAATCCTTTTCCCAGTCAGTATTAACGACACCAGCCCAGTATACACTTTCTACAAGTTGTTGCATTTGAGGGTCAGAGAAGTAGATTTGGATATTCTTATTATTAAGATGTTCAATCAGCTCGATTGGTAATTGTAGTTTTTCGCGTAAGCTGAGTTTTGAGATTTTCTTGACCATTTCATCGGTGATGGCATTCATAACTTCTTTACGATCCCCTTTTTTTATACCTTGTTCCTTGTAAGCTTTCTCTACTTGATGTTGTAATCGAAGAAGTGCATCACCACTTTCGTACGTACCTGGATAACCCTTTGGTGAGATCGGTCCTGTGATCTCAAGAATTGCGTCAAGGAGATCTGCATTAATTGCAATGATGGCATCAAAGGTTTCCTCTCCTCCCGCCATACGGTAAAAAGTAACGGCATGTCTTGCATTTGTTGGAAAATGCGGCGCATAATTAGAATCACGAAATTTCCAGGCGCTGATATTCATCGTTTCTTGCATTGGATATGGAACGGCTACAGTATCGGGTATCCGACCATCAAAGTTAGCTGTGTCATGTACAGTGAATTCCTTTATATCGCCATCAAGTGTTTTAATGATCGCAAAAGAACCAATGTATCCACCACCTGGTCGTAGCTCAAAGTTATTCTGTAAAAGAATAAGGAAGATCTTTTCCTGTCCATCTTGAGCTATCGCATAGGCTGCCAGTTCTGCTGCAGTATCCATTTCATCGCCGAAAGGGAATGTGTGGACAACTTTTTGAGCAACGTCAACGAGAATTTTCGGTTGCTTCTTTAATTCCAAAATATAAAACCATCCAATCAACAGAGGTATGGCAATAATCCAAAATATAAGAAGATGTTTAGATTTTTTCTTCATGAAATATGATCAGGCAACGATATTATTTTGTCTTGAAATTTCCCTTCAGTAATTGATTGAGTCTTTCCTTAAGTTCTTTATCTGTAGGTTCGCGCTCAAGATCGCTTGGTTCTTCAGAGGTTTCCTTTACTTTCCTTTGCTTAGATATAGGAGGTGTAAAAGTAAACTTACTTTTATTTTCTTGAATCTTAGAAGCTGTTGTTTTCCCCGTTACACCAACTATTGGTAGATTTAATGGTGCATCATTTATTCTGTTATTTTCTGTCTGTGCCGGTAAAGTTTTCGGCATTTTTTCAGTTTGTGAATTCTCCTTTGGTTTCTTCGTTTCATTTTGCTTTGGCGCGATAATGACATTTTCTAATCTATTAACTGCTTTTTTTGTAGGTTGCAATTCATCTGATCGTTTTGATATATGCGACTGATCAGTTGATGACATTTGGTTCGTTTCTGATTGTTTTTTCTTTGTAGCTTGTAAATTAACGGGCGTATCACTAAAAGCTGCTGTTGTTTCTGCAATTGGGAGGTTATCAGGCGCTGTGTCAGTGATCGAACTTTTACCAATGCCTTCAGCACCAAGTGGATGTTGAAAACTATTATAGGTATCAAATACGTCTTTTACTTGTTCAGGTCCATCATTGGTAGATTGTCGTAATTTTGTTTTGGTAGTTGCGGCTATAAAATTTCTCTCTTCTGCGCGTGCATGATGTAGACGTATGCGCGCATTTTCTTCATCATACGATGCAATAGGAGCGTTGTCATTTTCTGTTTTCGATTTCTTGATAAATAGTGGCATTCTAAATTTTTGCTGCGCATTGTACGAAGATTTATCTGTTGATATTTGTTCAAATTTTGGGACATCTGATCTTCGTGTTTGTGTCGTGACAATTGGTTTTGATGAATGTTTCTTAGTGTGTGGAATAAAGGTATTATGAACGAGGCTAGCAATGAGCGTAACGAGAACGCCTATTAAAAGTGAAAAAATAATAGCGAGAGTAAATTCTCTCCACGAACCACGACGAAGTTCATGTGCGACAATTTTAACTTCTATCTC
>JAUVJK010000043.1 GCA_030592425.1 Candidatus Moraniibacteriota bacterium | reverse complement strand
CACAACGACACTGCGAAGCATCTTACTGATATCACGTGACGCATCCTCTGAGATCACGCGACGTAGTTCTTCTGGCTGTATAACCTCTTCTGTACCATCAGAAAGGATGCGCCGCGACACGATCTGTGGTCGCATCAGAATACCACCATTAGCCAAAGCGCTATAGGCTTGTGCCAGTTGCAATGGCGTTGTCGTAATACCCTGCCCAAAAGAGGCTGTATAAAATTCTACGACACGTTTCTCATTATCGAGATTGCGGATCGATCCACCGGCATCAAGTGGCAAAGTAATTCCCGTCGGATCACCAAAACCAAAATTACGCAAATATTCCGCAAAAACACGATTCCCTACTAATTTCTCTACATGGATCACACCTGTATTGATCGATTCTTCCAAGACCTGAGTCATCGTCTGCAATCCATATGTTTTTTCCTCAGAGTTCTGAATCGTAAAACCACCAGCACTGACAGCCCCCGGATCAACGTATGTTGTCTCGGGCGCGATCTTCCCCTGGTCAAGACCAATTGCCATTGTGATCGGCTTGAAAACAGAACCTGACTCATATGGCAATGACACCGCATGATTCACAAAGGCTTCAATGTCCTCAACAGATCCATAGTCATTTGGATTGAATGTTGGATAGTTTGCAATAGCGATGAGTTTACCAGTACGTGGCTCCATGACAACGATCGATCCACTATCAGCTCCATGTTTTTCTACTGTTTTCTTGAGAATTTGTTCCACGTCATATTGCACAGTATATTCCATCGTAAGCTCCAGATCTGTACCGTCAATTGCGGGATTGAGATGACGATCCTTCACAGAAAGCCATGCTCCTCGTGCATCACGTTCTTGTTGCAGTTCTCCTGATTTTCCCTCCAAAATATCTTCAAAGATCTTTTCTGCACCATAGCGACCGACAAATCTCTCCCCATCAGAACCAACGAATCCTACAGACTGCGCCGCCAATTCATCGCCAGGGTAATAGCGGAAGTATTCAGAAAGCATACGGACACCAGGGAGATCCAATTCCTCAATACGCTCAATCTCTTCATCTGACAAACGATGTTTAAGTACAGCATAGACATCTTCATGATCAGCAAGCTTAGCTCGCACTGCGTCTCGCTCAAGCATCAAAGCTTCCGCAACAAGAATTGCTGTCTTCTCAACATCCTCCACATCCTTTGGCACAAGATAGGCCATTTGATATTCACGATTGATCGCAAGTGGATATTGTTCTTCACCATTTTTAAGAAAGATCTCTCCGCGCACAGGATCCAGATCGATCACAACATCATGTTGCCCCTCAGCAAGATCTGCGTATTCTTGATGCGCTGACACTTGCAATCCATACAGACGAATCATGATCACACTCATGCCACACAAGACAACAAGAGCAATAAAGCCTGATCGCATACGTTGTTTATCTTCCATCAAACCAGAAAAATGAGTGCCAAAATATCCCCCATTAGATGCGTGATTCTTCTGTCTCTTCTTTTTTGTACGTATTTTTTTTGCGTGTACCATGAAATAGTTTACCTGCCTTACTCACGTAGTGCTAATGGACCTTGATCCGTAACAAACACTGGTTCGACAATATCAGCCATCTTAAGAGATTCCGATGATGCCTCAATGCGATAAAGCGATGTTAATTCTGCTGTTTTAATACGTAATTGTTCATGCTCTTTTTCCAATGCACCAATCTCAATTTCGAGCTTACGTACTTCCTTTCCCTGCATCGCATTTGCATTCACTGTGAAAAGATAAACGATGCCTGTGATCAATACAGTTACAACTACTACAAAAACTGGGCCGATAAAGCCGCTGTAATAATATTGTTTTTTCTGTTTTTGTTTTTTATTGTTGCTTCGAGATAGACGCGGATTTTTGCGCGTGTATCGAACAACCACAGATGATCTCATGTATCTTTTCTGTGTCCCCCTCACACATATGATTACAAATTGTATGCCACATCAAAATAAGAGTTTTTCAACATCACGCATACGCGCACTGCGCGCACGTGGATTGTGAGCAATCTCTTCTTCAGTTGGCACACAGCCTTTTTTAGTAACAAGACGCACCAATGGCTCGTGATCACACTGACAGATCGGTAATTCTTTCGGACAAATACATCCCCTTGCATTTGCACGAAAAACAGTCTTAACGATCCGATCTTCACCAGAGTGAAACGATACCACAGCAAGTCTTCCGAACGCTGTGAGTACATCGATAGCCGATGTAAGAAAGATCCGTAAATGATCATATTCCTCATTAACCGCGATACGCAGTGCTTGAAAAGTACGTGTCGCTGGATGAATTTTTTGGTGATGCGCTCGTACTGGCAATGCATTCTCAATAATCGATGACAATTCCCCCGTTGTCATGATCATTTTCTCATCGCGCGCCACGCAAATCGCATGTGCAATCCGCCGTGCATGACGTTCATCACCATATTCTTGCAGAAGCATCATGAGATCACGCTCAGAAATACGCGCAACCAATTCTGCCGCAGTCTGTCCATTGTTCTGATCCATGCGCATATCCAACGGACCATCATGACGGAAACTGAAGCCTCTATTAGTTTCTTCCACATGATCCGATGATATACCCAGATCTGCAACAATTGCATCAACTGTTTCTACATCATTATCTTTAAGGATCTTTCTTAAATCACTATAATTTGAATGAACTAAAATTATTTCCTTCGCGATCTCTGGATCTGTATTTTGGAACCGATCGATCGCACTTTTGTCTCGATCAATTGCGATCACTGTTCCTCCTGGTTGAATTCTTTGATAAATTTCTCGTGTATAGCCACCACCGCCAAGCGTTGCATCCACGACTGTCATTCCTTCTTTGAGTTCTAATGCATCAATTGCCTCTTTCATGAGCACTGGAACATGTAAAGAGTGTTCTAACTGTTTCATATGTTCAATCGCTTCACTTGTTCTATTTGTCTTTATCACCTACAATATTTAGAACAATTACAACACTTTTAACATTTCTAATATATTCCTAACTGTCCCAAATTCTCTGCAATCTGATCTGTATCTTTTTCTGCTTTTGTCTTATAGGCACTCCATTTGTTCTCGTCCCAAATCTCCAATCGATTATACAGTCCAGCAACGATGACATTTTTTCCAAGACCTGCATATTCTTTGAGATAGTCTGGTATGATCACGCGTCCCTGTGCGTCACAATTTGTATCTGTTGCACCAGCGAGCATGAGGCGAACAAAGGACCGTGTCGAACTTTCACCAATCGGCATTGTTCCTAATTTCTCCGCAAGGTCTTTCCATGCGTTCATCGGATAGACAAATAAACATTGATCAAGTCCTCGCGTCACCACCACAGTCTTTCCAAGCTCACGTCGAAACTTCGACGGCAATGCAAGGCGTTTCTTTGGATCGATCACATGATTGTATTCTCCAATGAACATGCCGTTTTTCTCAAAATTTTATATTTTGTTTGAAAACCGAGCATCCTGCACAAATCCGCTCACTGAATAATTATCTAATGGATAAATTAAGCCGTAGGCGCTTTACACATGATGTTCAAGTACTCTTCCTAAAACTCTACTGGGATTTGTTGCGGGATTATTTCCCACAGTGAGAAAATGCTAAATGCTAAATTATGAATGCTAAATTTTCAAACACATTCAATCGCAATTTATTTCTTCTGTGCATTTTTTACAATGACAATAAGTATACTTGCGAGTTCTTCTGCCTCTTTCTTCAGTTTTCCTAATTTTTGACTTGATACAATATTTGTATCAACGAGCAATCGTAACCAAAAAATTGTTTCGCGTGCTTCCTTTTTTGCAATATTCATATGGTACACAAATTCTTTCTTCGTCATTGCACCTTGTGCTTCTGCGACATTCGCACCAACTGACGTTCCACTCCTGATCACTTGGTTACCAATGACACTACTCGCCACGTTTTTCGGAAGAACTAAAACCATCTTCACAATACGCACGCCAAACTGATAGGACCGTTCATCAATGTCTACTTTCACTTTCTTTGTATCCATTGGTGCACTTCAATGATTATGTGCTTGCACATAATGCCTGTCATTGATCATTTGGCATTTATCATTAAGCATTTTATATATTTCCCCACTTTTCTCCACTTTTTGGTCCTTAATGACATTCTACTCCACTTTTCCTCTACCGTCCAACACTTTCATCTGTGGATAACTCGCAAAATGAATTCCCTATTCAAGCCATTTCCTCATATAGAGAAAAAGTTATACACAGTCTCCTCTCTCATGTTAAAAGCAATATCTCAATACGCCATGCTATAATACTTAGTATAAATGATTATCCAAACAATTATGAAAGAACAAATGCCTCCCGTTGATCTGGCAACGATCATAAAAGATACGAAAATTGCTCAGGAAAGGCTGGATCAAATGAGGAAACTCAAAGCACACCAGGAAGCTTTCAATAGAATCGATTCTTTTTCTGAGGAGCTTCTTAAACAGATTAGTACAATAGACAAACTAAAAGAATATAACCATGATTCTCTCGTAACGATAGAAGATGAGGGCTATGACCAATTAATAGACGGTTTGCAATCTGAACTAAGCAATGCCATGAAAGAACACTTCGAATCGTTAATTACTAGCATGTCCAATAAAGAGCCGAGTTCAAATATTCCATCAATAGGTGGAGATCGCCTAGCTCATCTTTTTCAGAATGAATCAAATGAATTATTGCGATTTTCTGGAATTAATAAATTCCTTGATGCAAATAATGAGAAAATCTATACAGCAATATTATCCGTTACTGCTGTTATGATGGAAAATGTTGGTTTTGACAAGCACGCAGACACTTTGTTTTTGGAGTATGGAAAAAAAATAGCACACAGGGAGTATGATAAGTAGACTCTTTCTGCTATAAGCTATTCAAAAGATAGAGACTCTTAGAGAAAAAACAGCACAATAATTGTGCTGTTTTTCTATGGCGTACAAGAATTTTTTACACGTTCTTGGTATAGAGTGTTCGTGTTGGGTATGCCATTTCGATATTTTCTGCTTCGAATTTCTCACGAATCGCGTAATTGATTTCTTGCTGACGATCCATATAGTCTGGAAAAGCCTTCGATTCGACATAATACACAACTTCAAAATCTAATGATGAATCGTTGAATTCTTTGAAATGAACACGATCAATCCGTGCTCCGCTTGTACGATCAATGATATCCGTGATCATTTGAGGAATTTTTTTCAATTGATTCGTTGGTGTTTCATAAATGACACCAACACCAAATTTGATACGTCGTTCTTCCATACGTCGATAATTCTCTACACGTTTTTCTGTAAGTTCTGTATTGGAAATAATAACTTCTTCACCATCAACTGACCGTATTCGTGTCGTCTTGATTCCGATCTTCTCAACTGTCCCCGTATGTTCCTTTGTCTTGATCAGATCACCCACTTTAAAGGGCTTATCAAAGTAAATCGAAAAACTCGCAAAAAGATCACTCAATACACCTTGTAACGCAATTGCTATAGCAATGCCAGTAATACCCATGCCAGCGATCAATGATGAGACATTGATACCAAGGTTAGAAAGAATCATGACCAGACCGAAACACCACAAAACAACTTTTGCAATCGTACTAAGCATTCGTACGGCACTCCTCAAATGTTCATCTTCACTAGCCTCTTTTCCAATTATTTTGATTGCAATGTAATTTACAAAAATTTGCAATGATGAAATGATCTGATAGACAAACATGATCACAAAGGTGGCGTAGATAATATTCTCAACCACCTCACCAAGAACAAGACGATGACCGGCAATATAAAGAGCGAGGAAGTAATACACAGGCGGTCGAATTGAACCTATAATATCGACAAGCGCATCATCGATATCGGTTTTTGTTTTTTTAGACATTCTATGCAATCGTTTCAAGGCCAATCGCTGCAATAAATAAAAAACGATAACGAGAATCACGAATAAGAGAAACGCATCGAGATATGCACCAAGTGTATTACCAAAATAAACCTGAGACCATACTTCGGATGGCAATAATTTTTCGATCATAGTAGTTAGTAGTTAGTAGTTAGGATAGAAATTCTTGAAACTACATCATTTACTGTACTGGGAATTTACTTTTTTGTAAACGTCATAAAAGGTTCAACCTCCAATTGGAAGTTGAACCTCTGTGCACACCTACTCAAACAAAAAACAGCACTGCACACATGCTGCTTCCTTGAAGATCGACCGGAACTACTCGCGTGGCTCCTTTGGTCGTGCTTCGTTTACAGTCAACTCACGGCCATCTAGTTCTTTTTCATTCATTTCTGCGACCGCAGCATCAGCTGCAGAATCGTCAGTGTATGTTACAAAACCAAAACCTTTTGAGCGACCTGAGAATTTGTCCTTAATGATCACAGCTTCTTCAACTGCACCAAATTGGCCAAACGCTTCGCCGAGACTTTCATCAGTTGTATCCCAACTAATGTTGCCGACAAATAATTTCTTTGCCATAACGTATATGTTATTGATACTAATTATATACGTACATTTTTACCCGAACTGTTTTTGAAAAAAAATCATTATGTCGACCTGTGCACGGCGCATAACCTTTCTACACATAACCTTTCTACAAACGAACATTCTTCGAAAAACCTACCCTTACAGTATTGCATATTTTAACGCTGCTGTCAAGTGATCACAGGGACTTCAAAAAATAACGTATACCTTATTGATCCCTGATATTACATGCCCCAGAAGCTCTTCATTCCCCTTTTTCAAATAAAAAAAGTAAGATGTATTTCCATCTTACTTATAGACATTGTAATGGTATCCTATTTTGTACACACTCATGCCTCAATGAGATACATGTTTGTTAATATCTATACTAGTAAGCATACGCACAAAGTCATCAAAGATCACCGATAGCGGGAGTTTCTCACCTCCCATTGCTATTACCATCATTTCTTCTGAGACAATGAGACCACTGTCAATCTTCTCCCAAAGATCTTTTAACTGCCTCAAATCAAAGGAGAGAGTCGGGAGTTCAAAATAGCGTTTAACTGTGTTCAGTGACGGATTTTCTCCTTCTTCATTGATTTTCTCACGCAATTCACGCGGGATAATTGACCCAGAGCTTATTTGCATCTCCTGCTCCTTGAGAAAAAACGTTGTAAAAGCTTTCGTCGATTCAAAACCTTTCGTCTTATCCATGACCTTGATCAATTTTTCATCTGTCATTTCGATTGACATAATTTATGCCTCCTAGATCAATCTCGTAAAAAGAGTTGTTAATGCAACAATTCAAAGAAAGAATTTCTCTTCAATTAAAAATGTATCATATCACTGCATGTTCTGCAATATCTATTGACAAT
>JAUVJK010000075.1 GCA_030592425.1 Candidatus Moraniibacteriota bacterium | reverse complement strand
TCCATCATGGATCAATCCTTTTTCATTGATGACTTTGATGATCGCGAGATCATTTTTTTCTGCCATATTCCAGTCGACCATAGAATGCGCTGGTGTGACACCGAGTGCACCTGTACCAAATGCCATATCAACTTCATGATCAGCAATCACTTTGATCGAGAGAGGGACGCCACAAAACACAGCTGTCAATTCTTTCCCGATATATTTTTTGTAACGCTGATCTTTTGGGTTTACAGCAATGGCACTATCGCCAAGCTTGGTTTCTGGACGTGTTGTTGAGATGGCAATCGGGAAGTTTTTGTCGTATGTGAAAGTATAAAGTTTTGCTTTTTGTGCCGTATATTCTACTTCGTCATCAGCAAGAGTTGAATGGCATCGCGTGCACCAATTGACGATGCGTTCACCACGATAAATAATATCATCGTTATACATATCAACGAACATCTGTGCGACAGCTTTTTGCCGCTTTTCATCTAGTGTAAAGGCCTCACGTGACCAATCGAGTGATGCGCCCATTTTACGTGTTTGATGAAGAATTGTTTCTTGTGTTACTTTGACGAATTTCCATACTTCATCGAGAAATTTTTCACGTCCAAGATCATGGCGAGTTTTATCAGTCTCTTTGTGGATTCTCTTTTCTACAACATTTTGTGTTGCGATGGCTGCATGATCCGTTCCAGGAAGCCATAGTACACGTTCACCTTTCATGCGATGATAGCGGATCAATAGATCTTCGATTGCGAGCATCGCTGCATGGCCGAGGTGTAGTTTATCTGTGATATTTGGAGGAGGTAGGATGATCGTGTATGTTGGAGCGTCATCATCACAGGGAAGATTATCAGGATTAAAATAGCCACTTTCTTCCCATTTCTGATAGATTGCATCTTCTACTTTTCCTGGTTTGTATTGTTTTGCAAGTTCTTTTGGCATAGATATGTAATATCGATTCAATACTCTCAGCATATCAGTAATAGCACCTGTTTTCAAGGCGCTTAGAGTAGTGATCGTAGTTATTTATGTAACCTGTTTGCATTGTGTGTAATAGCATTGCGGGCAGGCATGCTACGTAACAATAATTTTTATAGTGACATCATTTTGAGATTGGAGTCGGCGAGGACGGTTTTCCAGCCGCTGTCGCATTCCTTTCTTTGAACATCGGACATCTTGTTCCAACGAAAGGATGCTGCTGCTGCGATCATTGCTGCATTATCGAGACAATATTCAAATGGTGGAACAGAAAAAGTGACAGTGGGAATTTCTTCTTTGATCGCAGTAGCAAGTTCATCACGTAATTGTGTATTTGCACTGACACCACCAGCAAGGAGAATTGTTTGTGCGCCATATTCCCGAGCTGCCTTGAGAGTTTTTTTGATCAGTACTTCTGTGACAGCATTTTGAAATTCGAGAGAAACTGCTTGGACAAAATCTTCTGGCAGAGGATCTTTGGTTGTGAGGTGATGTTCTTTTTCATATTTACGCACGGTATAGAGAACAGCTGTTTTGATACCAGAGAAAGAAAAATTATAATCCCCACTATGGAGCATGGGACGAGGAAGCTTTAGGTCGTAGGCGTCTGCTTTGTCTTTTTCATTTTTCATTTTTCTTTTTTCATATTTCTCAGCCCAAGCTGATATTGCAGGGCCACCTGGATAGGGAAGTCTGAGGAGTCGCGCTGCTTTGTCGAAAGCTTCGCCAACGGCATCATCTTGTGTTTGGCCAATGATCTCATAATGACAATGCTCTTTCATGAGAACGAGCTGTGTGTGTCCGCCAGAGACGACGAGCGCAAGGATTGGAAACTGTATTTTAACCTCTTTTTCTGTCTTGTTTTCTTTCGTTTTTCTTATTTCTAATTTCTTATTTCCGCGAATGAAATTCGCGTAGATGTGCCCCTCGATATGATGGAGTCCTAGAAGTGGTTTTTGCCACGCATAAGCAAATGCTTTTGCAGCATTGGTGCCAATGAGGAGTGCTGGGATGAGACCTGGTCCTTGTGTGACAGCGAGGAGATTAATATCTTTGTGTGTCATCTTTGCTTCTTCGAGTGCTTCCGAAAGGACGGGAAGGATATTCTTTGTGTGTTCCCGTGCAGCGAGATTTGGGACAACGCCACCCCACTTTGCATGGAGTTCCACTTGCGAGGAAACGATATTAGCACGCACGTCCAAAACATCATTTTCACTAGAAATGATCGATACAGCTGTTTCGTCACAGGATGTTTCAATTGCGAGGATGTTCATGCTAGTATTAAAGCATGGATAGCTCGGTAATAGAAGAGTAGACAAGGGAGAGATAACTCTGTAGGCTAAGGGAATATTTTGTGAAGTAATAAGCCAGTTATCAATGAAAAGAGATCGTTTATGAAGATGGATATGGGACATCACAAATTGTGTATTGAAGCGGACTTTGTCGGTATGACTGATGAAGAAGTTGTTGAACATGTCCTTGGACATGACCCGCAGTGTTTTGATGAGATTACACGACGCTATCAAGGGAAATTGATGGCCTACTTATGGCGGTTTGTTGGAGATTCTGATGAAGCATCAGACATCTTGCAAGATGTCTTTGTGAAAGCATTCAACAAATTGGATACATTTGATCTGGAAAAAAAGTTTTCACCATGGATCTATCGTATTTCGCATAATGAGGCTGTGAATCATTTGAAGCGAAAAAGTCGTAAACATTTCATCGGACTGGAAGATATTTCGACAAGTAACGATAAACTCAAAGCTGCTGATACAGATGACGCATCACTTGATCAATGGTTTCAAAAAGAACTCAGAGAAGAGATCAAAGATGCTCTTTCGCAATTGCCACCGCACTATCGTGAGATCATTATCCTGCGCTACTTCGAAGACCAGTCCTATCAAGAGATCGGCAAGATCCTCGACAAGCCAACCAATACCGTCGGCACACTCCTACGAAGAGCAAAAAGACGTCTCCTCAAAGTAATGATGGCAATGGACAGTGAAGAACTCTCTTGACATGTTACTCGCTTGTCCTGTAGCTCGCGAGCGACAGGATGAACGACGTGTCTTGATTATTTGAAAATAATGTGTATAATAAGGAAGACTTGTGAGAATGGATATGAGAAATAGGAGATAAGAAATAGGGAACAGCATGTATCATTCCGACCATTGTTATTTATTAATTATTCATTCTTAATTAAGTATTTGGCGCGTTCGTCTAGTGGTTAGGACACCAGGTTTTCATCCTGGCAACAGGGGTTCGATTCCCCTACGCGCTACAGCATAGAAAGAAATATTCTTTATTAGATAATTCTTTCCAATGGAATCAACGGTCACACTCAATAAATCACCGTCTGATTTTTAGCCAGAGAGTTCAAGAGAAATGTAGTATTCCCAATCATATCAGTGGGTCAACTTTTTTCAGTCACTGAAATATGGGTAAAATACAACTTCTACTAATTGTAAGTAATAATAGTGATATATTGCGTTATTCATCCTAATCAAGTCTTTTGTCAATGATTAATTATTATTTGTTAATTGAACGTATGGCGCGTTCGTCTAGTGGTTAGGACACCAGGTTTTCATCCTGGCAACAGGGGTTCGATTCCCCTACGCGCTACAAGAAAAAAGAATGACCCATTTAATGACTTCATTAATGGGGTCATTCTT
>JAUVJK010000090.1 GCA_030592425.1 Candidatus Moraniibacteriota bacterium | reverse complement strand
GCGCCAGCAACTTTCGTGAGCATGAAAGCCTTTGCGTTGATCTCTCCAGTAGAATCAATGTGTGGGCCACGGCAAAGATCTGTAAATGGACCAGACTTATAGAGTGAAACCGTTGTTTCGCCTTCTTTTTTAAGATCGTCGATGATCTCTACTTTGTATTTTTGATCGATCTTATCAAAGCGCGCGCGTGCATCATCGATATTGATCTCAGCGCGTTCAAAAGAATGATTTTGACCAATGAGTTTCCTCATCTTTTTCGTCAATTGCTTGAGGTCATCCTCAGATATGGGTATATCAGTTTCAACATCATAATAAAAGCCGTTTTCTACAACTGGTCCAATGCCAAAACGTGCATCAGGGAATCGATCTTGGATCGCAGCAGCGAGGACATGCGCACAGGAATGACGCATTGTATCGATAGGGGAGATTTTTTCTTTTGGTGGATGAATAGGTTCAGACATAATATTTATCGTTAAGTTTATAGTGTTAGTGTACGTGATATTCTAGAGATTGCCAAATGAATAAAGTGACTACTGTGTCACTTTATAGTAAATAACATTTTCCATTGAAATAGGAATTATTCCAATTATAGCTAGTAATAGCTACGCTCTTGTGCTAGTATCTCCCCAGGATCAATAAAGTCTATTCGTAACTTGAAAACTGATATAATCGATCATGAACACACACCAACTCTGAGGTAATCTAAGATGACACATAAGAGGCGTGGAAAAAGGCATGGAAAAAAGAGATCTGGCACAAATGAGCGCAAAGCGATTGTAAATCAAATAAAGAGATGCGTGCGACAAATGCGTGGAACTGCAAATCGAGAGAGGAAAGTCGAAATTAAGAAAAGAGCAGATGGTTTGTGGTGGCATATGCAGAGACTCGCAAAAAAATCTGGAGGAGGAATTCCGCATATTACAGGTTATCAGCCTCCATCACACTGAGGAGTAGTAAAAATGAAAACATACCTTATGAGTATAGAAGTACAGATGAGAAATACAGAAAAGAGGCGCATGAATATGGAACTTTCAAATATGTGTAATACATTGAGTTTGCGAAGAAGGAGTCAAAATTGGCGTGGTGCGAGTAAAATGGCTGCGCGAATCAAAAAAATCAGTGAGCCAGGAAGATTTTTCCTTCCAGCAGTACACACAAATCAATAATTGGAATAACTGCAGTATAATAAGGCAGTTTGCGTCACAATGATGGCGCTTTTTTTATTTTATATTATGTGCTCCGATGATCTCTGCGAGTTTTTCACGTGTTTCATCTGTGAGGTCGACAAGATAGGCTGTTTTCATACGCGTACCACTGTGTGATAAGTAGACCTGTGTTTCTCCTGCACTACATGTATCAAGAATCACTTTGATCTGTTCGATCGTGTTGCGAGCACCGTTATCTGGCAATGTCAGCGTCAGTGGTCGACTTTGTATTGGTATGATCGGCTTCTTCTTCTTTGTTTGTTTTTCTCTTTCTTTATTCCTCTCTTCTGAACTATAGTGTGTGCGCGTAGAATGGAGACGTTTTGCTGTGAGAATTTCGTCTTGTGTGATCTCTTTTGCGCTATTAGCGAGGAATTTCAATTCATCACGTTTATCAGAGAGTTCGCCATCGATCAAGACGGGTCGCCCTTCAGTCCATAATTCTGGTGTGACCTCAAGAAGTTTTGGGAAGACAATTACTTCTGTTTGTCCGCTCATATCTTCAAGTGTTACAAAGAGCATCGCTTGGTGTCTTTTGGTGAGGATCTTTTTTGCTGCAATGATGATACCACCAATGCTCAGTGTCTGACCGGCGCGGTCTTGTGTGAGATCGCTTAACTCGACACCAACCGTGCGGATGTATTCCATATAATCAGAAGAAGGATGTCCGGAAACGTAGAGACCGAGAAGATCCTTTTCCCATGTGAGCATTTCTTTTTTTCGTGCTGGTGGCGTGTCACTGAGATGTACTTCTGGTTTTTTGAGCATCTCTGTGCCAAAGAGTGATTCTTGATTGTTTCCTGCAGCAGCATGTATTTCTTTGTGAAATGCCAGAATTGAGTCCATACTTGCGATGATCTGTGCACGCTCACCAATGGAATCAAATGCGCCTACTTTTGCAAGTGCTTCGACGGAGCGTTTATTGAGATCCTTGCTATCGATGCGCGTAAGGAATTCAGAGAGACTTGTATAGTTCCCATTTTTGTTTCTTTCCCACACGATCGCGTGCGCAACGGGATGACCAACATTCTTGATTGCATTCAGACCAAAACGAATATGTGACTTTGCATCTTCGCCTTCTGGCGTACTATCTTTTTCATCATAGATAACGGCAAAACCCTCAAAACTTTCATTGATATCTGGCGCAAGAACAGAAATATCCATAACGCGACATTCTGCTGCTTCGATTGCAATACGTTCTGTATCACCTTGATCAGCAGTCATAAGAGCTGCCATGTATTCTGCTGGATAATGTGCTTTGAGATAAGCAGTCTGATAACCGATCAATCCATAGCAAGCTGCATGTGAACGGTTAAATCCATAGCCAGCAAATGGTTCGATAAAAGTAAAGACCTTCTCGGCAATTTCTTTACTGACACCGTT
>JAUVJK010000025.1 GCA_030592425.1 Candidatus Moraniibacteriota bacterium | reverse complement strand
TCGTACTCTATTTTATATAGAGGGAACCGCAAAGATCTCTGTGGCAACACATGAGACAAGACAGATCATTGCTCTCGACAGAATCCGGCTTACAGACCATCTTTTGGTGGCCATTGTATTGAACAGAGATAACTACTAGTATTTTTATCTTCTATAATGAAAAGATCCGAATTACTCTTCAGCATCCTACAAGTTTTTATAGATTTTGTGATGATCGTCATTGCAGCTCTTTTGGCATACCGTATTCGCCATATTGGCGAAATTCAAACACTGATCAATAAACAAGAAATCTATAATGTGACCCAACGGTCCTTTTTTGATATCGTCGTCATTGTTGCGATCTTTGTCATAATTCTTTTTGCATTTGAAGGTCTCTATCGCATACGCACAACACGCAAATTTTCAGAAGAATTCTTTTCTGTCGTAAAGGCTGTAACAATTGCTTTTGTGATCATTACTCTTGGCTTTTTCTTTCAACGTGAATGGTTTTCTTCACGTTTTATTATTGTTCTGAGTTGGGGACTTGTAATTGTTTTTACGGTTTCTGGACGCTTTATCGTACAGTTTGTTCAAAAGTGGCTCCTCGCCAAACATGGCATTGGGCATCATCGTATCCTCCTTGTTGGCACAGGAGAAAAAATGAAGCGTATGCATAATCTTCTTCATAGCAACACAAAGTTGGGCTATAAGGTTGTTGCACATGTTGATTATATCAATATCAAACAGATCAAAAAATTACGAAAGAATCGTGGTATTGATGAAGTTCTCGTTAGCGAATCAACAATGCCAGATGACCTACTAGAGAAATTACACGATTTCTGTGAGATCCATGATATCACTTATCAGTTCATCCCAACATCCATGCAGACAACACGATTTACGATGCGTATCTTTGAGGGTGAGCCGATCATTGAACTCACGCATACACCTCTGGAGGGGTGGGGGAAGATCATGAAACGGACATTTGATATTGTGACATCACTCTTTTTGATCTTGCTCTTTTTACCGATTATGTTGACGATCGCACTTGTCATGAAGTTCTCTGACCGTGGGCCGATCATTTACAAGAGTGAGCGCATGATGGATAGTGGCCACAAGTTCTATGCATATAAATTTCGCTATATGAAGTGGAAATATTGCATCCATCCAAACAATCCAAACCTTGAAGAAGCAAAGAAGTACGAAAAAGAGTTGATCAAGAAATATAACACGCGCAAAGGAGCTCTTTATAAGATCAAAGATGATCCACGACGTAGTGCATTTGGTTCCTTTATCGAACGCTATTCCATGGATGAGTTGCCACAATTTTTCAATGTCCTCTTTGGTGACATGAGCCTTGTTGGTCCACGCCCACACCAAGAAAGAGAAGTATCGAAATATCGCGAGTATCACCGTCGCCTCCTGACGATTAAGCCAGGGATCACCGGCATGGCACAAGTCTCTGGAAGGAGCGACCTCGACTTTGAGGACGAATACAAGCTAGATGTATACTACATCGAGAACTGGTCCCTATGGCTCGATATAAAGATCCTCCTACGTACTCCAGGAGCTCTCCTCGGCCGAAGAAATAACAATACAGAGGTGTAGGGGATATGCCAATAAACTTCAACAAACACTAAATAACAGATGTGTCTTATTCTGATTTGTTATTGAATTTTGAAAATATGCAAAACAGGATTGATAATACAAAATACATGTTAAATAATGAGTTTTGAAAAAAATTAACAAATGTCATCTTTTTTAAGTGCTATTGTCACATCAATAGATTTCTTGTATTATTTAAATAGTTATTAATTCATTAAAACATATTTTATGTTTAAATTGGTCTTGAAGTTTATTTTTGTTGCGATTTCGCTTGTTGCGGCAGCATATTTTGTCGATGGGGTAGGGTATGACAGTTGGACCACAGTAGCAATTGCAGCTGTTATATTTGGACTACTGAATGCGGTTATTAAGCCAATCTTACAGCTTTTTGCATTGCCAATTACGATCATGACTCTTGGCCTCTTTACGATTGTGATCAATATGTTTGTCTTTTGGCTACTGACATTCGTACCAGGCTTTCAAATTGATGGTTTTATGGCAGCATTCTGGGGATCACTTGTTGTGACCATTGTTAGTTGGGTTTCTGGTTTGATCTTAGATAAATAGTTTTCATCGAATACAAAGCAGGTGTAGAGCCTGCTTTTTGTTGCTCCAGAAGACAAAAAAGGCTACTATAGAGATATAGTTTCTATCTGATTGATAAAAAATAATTCCTATGAAGATTGCTCTGGTTCATGATTATCTCGTGCAAAATGGTGGGGCTGAGAAAGTGCTTCAGGCTTTTTGCGAGATCTTTCCTTATGCGCCGATCTACACACTTGTTTATGATGAAGAATCAATGGATCCATTTTTCAAAGAGCGTCGGATCTATACATCATCACTGCAAAAATTTTCTTTCGCTCGGAAAAAACATCGCCTTTTTCCACCTTTTATGCCTGTTGCGATCGAGCAATTTGATTTTTCTAAGTACGACATTGTTTTATCAAGCTCACATAGTTACGCGAAAGGCGTCATCACAGGTCCACAAACGCAACACATTAGTTATATTCATACGCCGATGCGTTATGCATGGGATGATTGTCAAAAATATATAGCAGATTTTTATTTTCCAAAATTTGTTAAGCGATTCATTCCTTTCGTGATGAATTATATTCGTGTATGGGATTGGGTAAGTGCACAACGACCAGATAAGATCATCGCAAATTCACGCTTTATTGAAAAACGTATCAATAAATATTATCAACGCACTGTCGATACCGTGATCCATCCACCTATTGAAACAAAACGATTTCATGTGACGAAAGAGCATCAAAATTATTTCCTTATGGTCGGACGTCTCGTACCAAATAAACGTTTTGATATTGCCGTTGAAGCATTTAATAATAATGGTTTGCCACTGAAGATCATTGGGGATGGTCCAGAGAGAAAAACACTTACAGCAAGGGCAAAAAATAACATTGAATTTCTCGGTCGTGTTTCTGATACGGATCTCGCAAACTATTATGCAAACTGTCGTGCCTTTCTCTTTCCACAGGAAGAGGATTTCGGGATCGTTGCCATGGAAGCATTTTCATCAGGACGCCCGATCATCGCGTATCATGGAGGCGATATTGTAGAGCATATGGAGAAGGGAAAGACCGGCATCCTTTTTAGTGATCAGAGTGCGACTGGGATCAATGCTGCAATTATATCCTTTGAGAAGATCGAAACAAACTGTCAGAGCGACTCTATTCGTCAGCGTGCAGATGAATTTGACAAAGAAGTTTTTAAAGCTAAAATAAGGAACTACGTAGAAAAGATTCACGAAGAACAATAAAAAACGTTAATTTTGTGCATTATATGGAAATTCGTCATATTGTCACTCTTTTTAAAAAAGAGTATAAAACTTTTTTTGGTATCATGGGAGGATTCTTGTTAGCTGGTCTTCTTTTCTTTCTCTTTCAAGGTAGTGGTTATAATGTTTCTCTCACGCTCAATATTACACGTGACTCAGCTATACAAACATCTGATTATTCTTATGACGACTTCTATCGATTGCAGGCTGATGAGCGTTTTGCTGACACTATAGTGCGGTGGCTCCAGTCACCAAGTATCGTTTCTGATATTTACACCGAAGCGGGTATTGATACTACTACATGGTCTTTAGGTGTTCTCAAAAACGCACTTGGTTCACAGCGACTATCATCCCAAATAGTTGCGATCAACTATGCTGCTGATTCACAAGTGCAGGCAGACGCAATTGGAGAAGCAACCATCACAAAGGTCAATGTGCTATCACAAGATCTGAATGCACAGCAGAAAGAGTCTGGTTGGTTTGTTGTTATAGCACAAAAGCCAATCGTAAAGCCGAGTCAACATTCTCTTCTTCAAATTTTGGTAATCGTTGGTGTGATCGGCTTCTTTGCCGCATTTTGGACTGTTATCGTTCGTTACTATCTGCGCGCCGAATAAAATACCGTCTCATCTGTAATTACAAAGATCTGCTATGAAAATTGGAATTGATGTGCGCTGTCTCGCAAGTGGAAAAAGGACAGGCGTCGAGGAATACACCATCCGACTTTTAGAGGAATTATTTTCAATGGATCAAGAGAATTCTTATATTCTTTTTTTCAATGCTTATCGTGGAGAAATGATCGATCTTTCATGGGCAACAAATTACCCCAATGTTTCTCTTTGTCATCGAAAAATTCCAAATAAGCTTCTCAATCTTTCTTTGTGGTATCTTCGTTGGCCAAAAATTGATCAAATACTTGGCGATATTGATCTTCTTTTTATGCCAAATGTAAATTTTTGTGCTGTATCAAAGAAGACAAAAGTCGTGATGACACTTCATGACCTCTCTTTTGAACGTTACAAACAAACTTTTTCATGGAAACATCGTTTTTGGCATTATTTCATTAATCCGAAACGCTTGTGTCAGCGTGCTGACCATATCATCACCGTCTCTGATGCAACACGTAGTGATCTTGCAGAAACATATGCCATCATTGACCCATCACACGTCAGTATGATCCATAACGGCGTACAGGACATAGATAGTACTCTCTCAGATGACACAGTTTTCGCTATCAAAAAGCAATTATGTCTACCACAGAAGTATATTCTGTATTTTGGTACTGTGGAGCCACGCAAGAATATCGCAACCGTTATTCACGCTTATGAAGCGTTGCGTAAAAAGAACACGACACACAATAGTGAATTACAATTAGTTATCGCTGGCAATGATGGATGGCGGGGAAGTGAAGTGATGAAAGTCATTACAGCATCACTTTATGCTACTGATATTATTATTACTGGTGCTGTTACTGAAGAGGAAAAGAATGTCATTTTTAACAATGCGAATATCTTTCTTTATCCTTCCTACTATGAAGGCTTTGGATTCCCACCATTAGAAGCTGCGACGTCAGGAGTTCCCGTGATCACATCACATACATCCTCATTGCCAGAACTTGTTGGTCCACATGCTATTATGATCGATCCGCTACGGAGTGATGAAGTCGTAACAGTGTTACGATCACTTCTACAAGATGACGTTCTCTATAAATACATTGCAACAAGTGCAAAAATAAATACCCATAATTTCATATGGGCAAAGACAGCGCAAGAAACACAGCATGCTTTTAGTAAGGTTGTCGCGCAAAAACCTGCGCAATAATAAGATGTTAATCACTAACAATAGTACTGCTTTTCCTGAAATTGATTACTTATGTGATCATGTAAGAAACGTAACAGTTCATCTACTATTATGATATGATACTTGTTATTATAATCGAATTACTTTTAAGTTCACCAAGGTCATGAGAAACACAAATAGCATTGATCTCAGCAATGAGAAGAATGTAATGCATGGTAGAAAGGTCTAGCAAGTTTTTTAACCAATTATTATAAATAGCACAAATTCTATTATTGCACAAGACTATAAGAGCACTGTTTCATTCATCAAAATTTGCTATAATAGAATTATGAAAATCGGTATTGACGCACGATTTTATGGTCCAAACAGTAAGGGCCTTGGTCGTTATACACAAAAATTAATTGAGCATCTTGAGAAGATTGATGATACGAATACATATGTCATTTTTTTGCGTGCATCAAACTTTGGTTGTTATCAACCAAAAAATATACGATTCACAAAAGTCATTGCTGATTATAGGTGGTATTCTTTTGCGGAGCAGATATTCATGCCGTATTTTCTCTATAAAGAAAAATGTGATCTAATCCATTTTCCACACTTTAACGTACCATATTTCTTTCGTGGTAAATTTGTTGTAACGATCCATGATCTTATTTTGATCCATTTCCCAACAATGCGATCCTCCACATTGCATCCACTGATTTATAAGATCAAATTTAGTGCCTACAAAATTGTTATCAAGCGAGCTATTATGCGTGCACGCAGAGTTATCGCTGTTTCGCAATTTACAAAAAAAGATATTCTCAAAACTTACCAAATTCCATCACAGAAAATAGTCGTTACTTATGAGGCTGGTATTGAAAAAATTGCACAAGATACGCAGCCATCCACAATTATTGAAAAATATGGCATAATAGAACCATACGTTCTCTATGTTGGGAATGCGTATCCGCACAAAAATCTTGAGCGGCTTGTCGGTGCGTTTCACAAAATAAGTACAAGGGATAAAAACTTATCACTGGTTCTTGTGGGAAAAGACGATTTTTTCTATAACAAAATTCTCACAGTTATTACGAAATGCAATATTAGGAATGTTCATATTTTACATAACGTAAGTGATGATGAGTTAAAGGCGCTCTATGTACGGTCACGTGCCTATATTTTCCCATCATTATATGAGGGATTTGGATTACCACCACTTGAAGCAATGGCCTATGGTGTTCCCGTTGCAGCATCTGATCATCCCTGCCTCCAAGAGATCTGTGGTAAGGCCGCTTATTATTTTGATGCAAGAAATACTAGCGCTATTACAGACGCATTATTGCATATTATGACAGATGATCGATTACGCACAGAATTGATCAATAACGGATACGAAAACATTAAGCGATTTAGTTGGAGGAAAATGGCACAAGAAACATTAGAAATATACAACAAAAATTAATTATGGATAGTTTGCAGCGAAAATCAGGACAGCATCCACAACGAATGAGGCGTACTCGTTCGCATGTTATAATTCCTCCAAAAAATATCTCCACAAAAGAATACTCAATCCAACAACTTGGCGTACAGCAACGTAGTCAAGATATTCCTTATTGTCCAAGGGCGAGTTATATGGAAGATACCGCCTATACTGTTTTTCTTGCAAAACAGGCATTGCGTGAAGTTGCACAAAATGATGATGATCAGATATCTTTGCAAGAACCATCTAAGCCATCAGTTGAGAATGATGTAAGTGATACAGATGAATTATCTTGGCGTACGCTCATGAATCCGAGTGAGCATGATCAGTGCCTGGACATATCACCAATGAAAAATACGCTCGTGTTTGTGTTGATGCTTTCACTTGCATTGGTAATCGTTGGCACGACACATTTGGTCGGAACACTTTTTTCCGTGAAAGGAAGTGTCATGGGTATCAGTCAAGATGGCTATCAAGATCTTACATCTGCTATAAAATTTATGAGCGAGAGAGATTTTTCTGCATCACAAAAGTCTCTTAAAGCTGCAGAAAGTAATTTTAGTACAGCCGTAAATGAAATGAACCGCATCAATCAAGGAATCACAGATCTGTCACAATATATTCCTGGTACCTCGCAACTCTACTCTGCAGAACAATTGTTAACAGCAAGTCTTCATTTGACACGCGCTGGCGAATCCCTCAATCGTGCAATTATCCCGATCGATGAGCGTTTTACTTCTGATACTAACACAGAAGAAACGAAGATCTCGATTCTCGATCTTTATGCACAAGCACACGATGAATTTCTCACAATCGAAGAGGAGCTTTCTGCAGCTGAGGAAAATATCAATAATATTGCAATCGATGACCTTCCAGAAGAGCGTCGTGCACAGTTCATGATGATTAAGCAACAAATTCCACGCCTCGTTGAAATGACTCACAGATTTACACAAAGTAATGATATACTCGTTGACCTTCTTGGTGGCAATGGGCCACGAAAATATCTTTTTCTCTTTCAGAACAATCAAGAGATGCGCGCTACTGGAGGATTCATCGGTAGCTATGGATTACTCGATCTCAAAGAGGGAGAAGTACGAAACTTCTTCATTGAAGGTATTTACAATCCAGATGGACAATTGACGGACAAGATCGTTCCACCACGTCCAATCCAAAAGATTAGTGCGCGCTGGAGTCTTCATGACAGCAATTGGTTTGCTAATTTTCCAACATCAGCACAAAAAGCAATGCTCTTTTATGAGAAAACAGGTGGTCCAACGGTAGATGGTGTGATTGCGATCACTCCAATACTCATGGAAAATCTCATCGAGATCGTTGGTCCTATTGAGATGCCAGAATATGGCACTGTCATTACTGCAGCTAATTTTACTGAAGAGACACGTATGAAGATCGAGGAAGTGAATGCAAAGAACAAGATCAAAATTGTAGATAATGACGAAAGCATGAATGAGACATCATTGAATATTAATATGGAATCTAGTGAGGCACCAGAAGATGACGCTATTGAAGAGCCAAAACAAATTCTTGCCGATCTTGCACCGCTTATACTGCAAGCGATCACGACGCCGCATGATCTTGAAACGACAACAAAGATCTTTGGTGCAATCCAAAAAAGTATGCATGAAAAACATATTCTTCTCTATGCTCGTAACACACAAGCACAAGAGATCATTAGACAACAACAATGGGGAGGAACACTCATCGGTGGCACGCGTGATTATTTAAGTGTCGTAAATACAAATATTAATGGTTACAAAACAGATGGAGTGATTGACGAAGATATTGTTCATAATGTAGAGATTAATGAGGATGGTACTGTGATTGATACAGTATCCATCACACGCACGCACAACGGTGGTCATACGGAATATGAATGGTGGGATGCTGTTAATGCAAATTATATGCGCGTATTCGTACCAGAAGGCTCGCAGCTTGTTAGTGTCGAAGGCCAGACAAGAGAATTTAATGATCCTGCGCTTGATTATGATGCTCTTGGATTCGACCGTGATCCAGATGTTGTCGCAGAAGAAGAAAATATGACAATTGATGAAGCATCAGGGACGCGTATCTATCAACAAGACGGTAAGACGGTCTTTGCGAATTGGGTTTATGTAAGTCCACAAGAATCAGTTACAATTACATACATCTACCGCTTACCATGGCAAGTAGTTCTCGACGATCAAAAGCAAGAAGGGAAATTCGCTGCATATGATATACTCTATCAAAAACAACATGGATCCATTGGTAGCACACTCAATACGACTGTTCATTATCCCCCTGCAATGCAATCTGCATGGACAAATATGTCAACTGACAAAGATAGTTTTTTGAGTCTGTCAACGACGCTCACAACAGATCAATATGCAGCAGCAGCCTTCCATTTGGATAATTGACCTGTGTGCCAAAATATGGTAAACATATGTGATGATTAATTATAGTTTTAAACTTTCCGTGCACGGAAAGTTTTTCGATGAAATACTGTTATGATGAAACGTTTCAAAAAAAAGATCTTGAATACTACAGGGCCAACACGATCAATTGGCGCTGCAGCACTCATCGTTTCGATTGCGGGTATCATAAGTCGTCTACTTGGTCTTGTACGTGATCGTTTACTTGCTTCTCAGTATGGTGCTGGAGATATTCTCGACGCCTACAATGTCGCTTTTCGGATCCCTGACCTTCTCTTCGAATTATTCATACTAGGAGCTCTTGGCGCTGCATTCATCCCTGTATTTACACGTCTTATTACACAGGAAAAGGAGAGTCGTGCATGGGAATGCGCTTATGGCGTGCTCATTCTCCTTATTGCAAGTATTACGATTCTTTCTGTTGTTGGTATTATTTTTACGCCAACACTTGTGCACGTGATTGCGCCTGGATTTCCTGAGGAAAAATTAGACATGACAGCACAATTTACACGCATTATGTTCCTTGCACCGATCTTCCTTTCAATAAGCGCTCTTTTTGGGAGTATCCTTATTTCATTCAAGCGCTTTCTCCTTTATGCACTTGCACCAATTTTCTACAATGTCGGTATCATTATTGGCATCCTCTTTTTCGTTGATCTCTGGGGACCAGTTGGCCTTGCATGGGGTGTTGTTTTTGGAGCGTTTCTTCATATGATCATCCATTTTCCAGCGCTACGCATGCGCACGCCATCATTTCGTTTTACATCACTTCGTTCTCTTGCCAATCGTGACGTGCGCAATGTAGGACGCCTCATGGTGCCACGTATGTTTGCTAGCGCATCTAATCAACTCTCACTTTTAGTGATCACGATCTTTGCCTCACTCCTTGCTACTGGAAGTATCACTGTTTTTACTTTTGCAATGAATGTCCAAAGTGTCATTCTAGGCCTCATTGGCGTTCCATTTGCTCTCGCTGTTTTTCCTGTGCTTAGTAGTTATTATGCCAAAAAAGAGCGTGAACACTTCACAACACTCTTTTCTGTTACATTTCGTCGCATTCTCTTCTATGTTGTTCCCCTAAGCTTCCTCATGATCGTTTTGCGTGAGCAAATTGTGCGCGTGATCTATGGTGGTGGTAAATTTGATTGGGAGGCAACGATTATTACGTATCAAATTCTCGGGATTCTTGCCGCAAGTCTCTTTGCACAGTCATTAATACCTCTATTGACGCGCTCTTTCTACGCAATGCACAACACAAAGACACCATTTTTTACAGCTCTCTTTTCGCAAGCAATCAATATTACATTTGTTATTCTCTTCATTCGTGAATGGGGGATATATGCGATCGCAGTTGCTTTTTCAATCGCGGTAACTATAAACATGATTCTTTTGATGATTCTCTTACGAAAGAGAATTCACAAACTCAATGGTCGTTCAATTGCGAGAACATTTATACGTGTGTTTATTGCTGGCTTCATAGGCGCAGCAGTAGCCCATGGCATGACATATGCCGTTGATGCTGTCATCGGCCCGATCGATACGTTTCTCAAAATTTTCGCACAACTTCTCATCGCTGGCTCTGCAGGTCTCGCAGCTTATGTGATTGTAAGTTATTTCTTCAAATTTGAAGAATTCTACACCCTTCGCGATAAACTTCTCCCACGCCTCTTCGGCCGACCTACCGTCGCTGTCGAAGAACAAAAGTTGAAATAGGAAAGTTAAATGTTGAAAGGAACTAACTTTTTTCTTTCATTCGTAGGTATTGATTACATATCTATCACATGTTACACTTGTGCAGTACCAAATTGGTTATTATCATGATATTCACTTTTGGAGGAATGCAATAATGAAGATAACTGACAAAAAAGTTGTAAAAAAAGGTAAAAAGGGAATGAAAAATATCACTCCTGAGGTCGGCGACAAAATTCAGGTGCGTTTAAATGCCAATCCATGGCTCAAGGTATCTGCAATTGTCATAGAAGTCGGAAAAGATACTATAAAGGTAACAGATCCGTTGTTGATGGCGATGAAGAATTCAGTGACAATTGCTAGTGACGAAATCAGAAGTATCAAAATTATTCGCGTCGCAAATAAGGCAATTCCAAGGGAATCCAATATCAAAACGATGCGTAAAGGACAACCTGTTAGTGCAATCCAAGGTGGAAAGGTAATTGAGGGAATTGTACAAGCTGCTTGCTCCCGAGCTCTTTTCGTTCAGTTTGGGGATACATTGCGATGTGACAAAGCAACCAGCTTCACTATTATTTAAAAGATTTTCGAATACTGACCCCAACCTCGCAGGACATTGCTCCAGTGAGGTTTTTTATTTCATTGTCGAGAAAATACTTGCTGTTTCCTGTATTCTCACGCATAATGAAATTTATGAAAAACATTCGCAATTTTTGTCCCACTTTGCCAAAGTTACGAGGGATAAATATGATCACATTTACTACAATAAATACTGAGTCATTATTTGGAAACTATTAAAGCATGAAAAATATTAAAAATTTTTGTATTATCGCACACATCGATCATGGTAAGAGTACACTAGCTGACCGTCTTTTGGAAATGACACATACTGTCGAGAAACGAAAAATGAAAGAGCAACTTCTCGATCAAATGGATCTTGAACGTGAACGTGGTATCACGATCAAACTGCAACCTGTGCAGATGAAATATACATCAAACCAAAGTGAGGATTATATACTTAATCTGATTGATACACCAGGACATGTTGATTTTGCCTATGAAGTATCACGGTCACTAGCCGCTGTTGAAGGCGCTGTATTACTTGTAGACGCATCACAGGGTGTACAAGCGCAAACACTTACAAATCTCTATTTCGCAGTTGAACAAGATCTGACTATCATTCCTGTACTCAATAAGATTGACCTCCCAAACGCAGATCCTCAGAAAGTGAAGAAGGAGATTGTCCATATACTCGGTTGTGATGAAGATGAGATTCTTGCTGTGAGTGGAAAAACTGGAGAAGGAGTAGAGGAGCTATT
>JAUVJK010000072.1 GCA_030592425.1 Candidatus Moraniibacteriota bacterium | reverse complement strand
GGAGGCGGAAGCTGGTAGCGATTAGTCTAAAGTAGTCAAGTCAAAAGTCTCTAAAGAAATGGTCTTGTAAAGTTCTCGAATAAGAATACCAGCTTTAAAGCTTGATTTAATTCAAGCTTTCTTTTTGTGTTAGAAAAAAGAATTACTGCTTTAATACTTGAATTAACTCAGGTATTCTTTTTAAAAAGATGAATAATGACAATTCAAAAACCGCCACGTGGGCGGTTTTTCTTTGGGCCCGTAGGTCCTTTGTTACTAAGTGATGGGTAACGTTGGGGAAGAGCTACGAGGGAGACGTGGAGAATTCCACATCGTAAATGTTTTTTGTTTTTATTTTTATATTTGATTGTAAAATGTTCTGAGAGAACTCTATATCTGCGTCCATCGTACGCAGATAATGGAATGCTCTTAGATCTGCGCTGGTGGTGCATCGATGATCTCCTTCTCTTCTCGTTGCTTCATGTGAATACGATAGAGGAGAACACTGTCAACGGTGAGTGCAAGAAGCGTTGCTGTGATAATGATCGCCCATGCGATATACCCAACCGTCTTTGAGTCGAAGGGAAATGTTGCAGGTGATTCCTTTTGTTTTTGGGTGGCACTCTGTGGTGTAAAAGAAGACGATGTTGGTGCGTTAAGTTTTTCTTGGAACGCTGTTGGTACAGGTGCCATAGCCGTCTGTTCACTGAGGCTCTGGCTTTGGGTTGAGACACCTTTTACTGGTGCTACACCAATTGGCGTACCAAAAATCTGGACAGTAACTGTTGTAAGATCTCCGTCAATGTGTCCTACTCCGGTTGCAACGCCAATCTGTGTGTATTTTGAACTCATAATATTTTGTCGATGTGTTGTCGAGTTCATCCAAGCTTTATGTTGATTTGCGACGTAGTCAAAATCCATTGCGAGATTTTCTCCAGCATGCTGATAGTCATATTGTGTTATCTCAAACCAATGCCATGGTGTTGTTCCGTCGGGTGCATTGTGTGCAAAATAATCATTTTTGAGCATATGATCAAGTTTGAGTTGCGCTGCAACATTAAGAGTCTCATTCTCGCTGAGGCGAGGAAGATCATTGCCAGTACGCTCAATGTTTGTGAGTGAAATGATATTAGAACGAGAAATATCACTTACAAAAGCGCTGGAGCTCTTAGGAGAAAGCGCTATACTTCCAAAGACAACAATCGCAAAAATGAGCATTTTAGCACTATTTTTTATGAAAAGATTCTTTTGTGTATGTTTCTGTGACATTTTTGTATTTATTTGAAAAAAGAAAAGGGTATTCTACCCAGAGGTAGAACACCCTTTTTCAAACCTTATACATCCATTATAGCGCATTTTAAGGTAAAAGTCAAGGGGTATGAAACTGTCGAGTACAAGTCATCAATAATAAATTATAGTGTGGATCATAAATAAAATGAACAAAAAAAACGCCCCTTCAATAATTTATTTCAGGGGCTATTTTATGAAGTTAAAGATCAAAAAATAAAAAAGTACTCAAAATAGTTTTTGTGAGTACTTGTATATTACAGGATCTAAAGTTGCGTGTATAATTCTTGCAATACTTTTGATCTTTGTAACTTGTTACAACAGTTTCTGTATTTCTTATGGAGAGATGAATGTGGGACACCAAAGTGTTGGCCAAGCTCATTGAAAGAATAACCATAAAAATGATACAAAATAATAACGAGTGTCTGTTGAGAATCTGCACCAAGTCGGTTAGTTAGTATTTTTTGAATACCTTCAAAGACCAAGTTTTCGCTACTGTTATGATCATATAAGGGATCTTCAATAAATTCTATGACAGGTGTTTTATGGTCATGGCAATGTGGTTCATCAACTGATTGATTTTTATAGAAAAAACCAGATAGTTCTTTTGCTTGTTCCTTGTTTGTACCAAGAAGAACAGCAACGTCATCAATGACAGGCTCTTCTCCTTTAACTTGTCGAATTGCAATGTCCGCTTTTTTGTAACGTCCAAATGCTTTGTGGACATGAACTGGCTTACGGATTGTATCTTCATTGTCGCAGATCGATCGCATGATCTTATCATGAATCCAGCGATAGGCATGGGTTGAGAAACGACATTTTCTTTGATGATCAAATTTTTTAACAGCTACTATTAGACCAATATTTCCTGCCTGTATCAGATCAAGTAAACTTAATATTTGTAGTTTACCTTGCTGCTTTTGCATAATAGCAGTTGCAATCGAAACGACAAGACGAAGATTAGCTTGAATAAAATCCTGACTTGCTTTCTCATTGCCGAGCTTGATTTTTTTGGCAAGAACAATCTCTTCTTCTTTTGAGAGTAATGAGATTTTGCCAATCTCATTGAGATAGATTCCTAATGGATCAGAGTAGGTTTTAATATGAGACATATTACGTATTCCTGTTTGTTAAGTAACGAGATCACTATATAATAGTGGAGATCATAAGACTAAACCGACTTATAGCGTACCAGTCTTTTATCTATGCGTCAAAATGAGATAGTAGTTCTTTGGTGAATGAACTTGGTCAGAGAAAAAGAGCATTTTGTTAAGGTATTGTGTCTGTTGTGTAGCGAACTGAAGTGGGATAGTATTAATACTAGCTCCTTTCAACATTTAAACCGAACACTTGTTTTTAACAGCTTACCATAAGCTTCTTGCGGTGTCTTGTAGCCGAGTACCTTCCGTGGTCTAGAATTAAGAAGGTCTTGGATCTTTTTAATACGATAGTGTGACACAGTATTGAGATCAGTCCCCTTTGGGAGATACTGTCTGATAAGTCCATTAGTATTCTCATTGGTTCCACGTTGCCATGGAGACCGTGGGTCAGCAAAGTATACTTGTATACCTGTTTGTTTTGTAATGATCATGTGTTGTGCCATTTCTCTTCCTTGATCATAGGTCATAGAAAGTTTCATTTCCTTTGGGAGTCTTTTGATCGCACGAGCAAATGCCTGTGCAACATGATGCGCTTCTCTATTCTTAAGTGGCACAAGGATAAGTGATCGTGTTGTACGTTCTACGAGTGTTCCTAAAGCTGATTGATTTCTCCTTCCAATGATGAGGTCACCTTCCCAATGTCCAGGGATCGTACGATCTTCTACTTCTTTTGGTCTTTCATGAATTGAGAGCATGTTTTCAAGGTTTCTAGTAGCTTTTACGCCTTTCCGTTGATGGCGTCTGTATTTCCGTGACTGTCGTAGATTTGCAATGAGTTCTTTCTTTAGTGCTCCCCGTGGGAGAACATAGATGTAGGCATAGATCGCTTCATGAGAGATACGTTTTTTTGTCATATGCTTAGGGTAGCGTGCATTCCATATATGGGCAATCTGTTGAGGTGACCATTGATACGTAAGGATCTTTGTGTAGATAAAAGAAGATAATCCATTAATTGTATCGATCTTGCATCTTCCTTTCCGACGTTTACTTTTATTCTTGTGACTTCGTTTGTGTGCTCTGAGAGGGTCATACTTTTTTCTCCCTCTATTCTTCTTGATCTCATCACAGAGAGTTGAGAGTGGAATAGAGAGTATACGGGAGATCTTTCTTAGAGATAAATGTTCTCTTAGAAGATGGGAAAGTTCTATACGGTCAGAGAGAGTGAGACATTTCTTGTTCATAAACACTTTGATAGACGAATTAACGTAGTATTGTATCAAAGTGTTCGGTTAGATTCTAGAAACCACCTAATTAAAAATTCTATTTTCTGTTATTGCTTTTTGAAGATGTGTTGTTTTGGTATCAGTATTACGAATAATATAACCTGTTCCATCTTCAAAGTTTTCGGAACATCTTGCAAGGTCTCCTATAGTTGTTCTAAACAATAGTTGATTTTTGTGATATTCGCCTTCCTTTTTTGCTCTTGGAACTGTGCAAATTGTAAGTGAGTTTATTTTTAATATTTGCAAAATTTGAGGTAAATCTTCCAATAACATCT
>JAUVJK010000087.1 GCA_030592425.1 Candidatus Moraniibacteriota bacterium | reverse complement strand
TTTTTACATTTTCACCTTTAAAAGCCGCATGAAAAGAATCTTTGCTCATATCTATTCCAATTGCGTTCATATGGGTATATAGTTAGATTGTTAGCGAACAAGAGAGAAAAAGAAAGAAGAGAAGAAAGAAAAAGAGAGAGAGGATGTCATCATTGTCTCAATTCTTGAAATTCTTTTATGCAGGTTCCTTGCGTATTCGTGGCACTACCCACAACTAGGTAATTCGCATCATTAAAGGATTTCTATGAGACCATAGGTTTTTTATCAGACCACTACGTCTAACCGCCAATGACGATGGCTCCCCATAGAAAAAAGAGTATCATATATTGATACTCTTTTAGTATAGGAACCGCTTCTGCGGTTTTTTGAATGGTTGTAGTAATCTTAAAGGAACGCTTCGATGATCCAGATGATACAGAGACTGAGGAAAATGCCCAGAGCAATGCCACCAGCGACCTCATTGGCGAAGTGTCCGACGCGTTCTTTGAGGGGTGGAAATTTCATTTCATCAAGTTGATCGAGTTCAGCAACAAGCATATTAAGCGTTTTTCCTTGCATACCAATATGGAGACGTACACGCATTGCATCGTAGATCGTGAGGAAGGCAAAACATGCAGCGACGGCAAAAATGCCACTATTCACACCCTCATAGAATCCGATGCAGATGATCAACGCAGCAACAAAGGCGCTATGTGCACTTGGGAAATGACCTGGCGCAAAAAGATAATCCCAATTTAGACCATGTCGGATCGTGTAACGCATAAACTTGATCATCTGTGCGATCACGATCACGATGAAAGGGATAATAAACATTTTGTAGGGGAGAATCAGTTCAATCATATGTCACTAGTATACCACAAAGTGTCCCTTTCGTGGAACTTGAATACGTGTACGTATTCGTGATATAGTGAATATGTAATACATAAGATAAAATTATGACATGGATCATTTTAGCCATTATCGTTGGTCTCATTCTCTTTGTGGTCGCGATCTACAATATACTTGTAAAAATGCGTGTGCGGGTCGATGAAGCGTGGAGTGACATCGATGTGCAATTGAAGCGTCGCTATGATCTGATCCCAAATCTTGTTCGGACAGTTAAGGGGTATGCAAAGCATGAGCAAGAAACGCTTAATAATGTGATCGAAGCACGATCAAAAGCGACGGCGATAAATATTGATGCAAGTAATGTGACAGCGGCACAAATGGCAGAATTTGCTGGTGCACAAAGTGGTTTGTCTGGTGCATTGAGTAAATTATTTGCGCTTTCTGAGAATTATCCAGATTTGAAAGCGAATCAAAACTTTTTGCAGTTGCAGAGTGACCTTACAGATACAGAGGATAAGATCCAAGCATCCCGCCGTTTTTACAATGGTACGGTGCGTGAGTTCAATACGAAAGTACAAACAGTGCCAAATAATATCATTGCAGGCATGTTCAACTTCACAAAACGTGAATTCTACGAAGTGGATAGTGAAGAAGAGCGAAAGAATGTAAAAGTTGATTTCAGTGGTAAAAAGGGAGAATCTGAAAACAAAGAATAATGAATGTTTGTCACAATAAAACAGTTTGAATATTTATAACATCTAGAACGCTGCACATGACTCTTTATACTCATCAAGCAGAGAATGTCCGAAAGACATGGTTTTTCCTAACCATGTTTTTCATCTTTGTGATCATTATTGGTTTCGTTTTTTCACAAGCATTGGGCAATAGTTGGATTCTTTATGGTGCGGTCATTTTTGCGACAGGGATGAGTTTTTGGTCATATTGGTTTAGTGATAAAGCAGTGCTCAAGATGACGGGCGCCAAAGAGATCGATCGTAAAAACTTTAAAGAACTGTATAATATCGTGGAGAATCTTGTGATCACAGCAGGTTTGCCAATGCCACGCATTTTTGTAATGGATGATATGGCACTCAATGCTTTCGCGACAGGGCGTAATCCAGAACATGCCGTGATCGTCTTTACGCGTGGCCTTCTTGAACGATTAAATAAAGAAGAAATTCGTGGTGTTGCAGCACATGAACTTTCGCATGTTGGAAATAATGATATGCTTATCTCAACGATTGCAGTTATTCTCACGGGATTTGTGACAATCGTTGCTGATTGGTTTACGCATCTCGCGATCTTTGGTTCCGGTGAGAATCGTAATCCTGTAATGATGCTTGTAGCGATCGGACTTGCGTTACTTGCGCCATTTTTTGCGATCATCTTACGTATGACGATCTCACGGAAGCGAGAATTTCTTGCTGATGCTTCTGGTGCACTGCTTACACGCTATCCAGAAGGACTCGCAAGTGCGCTCGAGAAGATCTCAGCGGATCAGCGACCTGTAACACGTGTCAATAAGGCAACGGCAAATCTTTTTATTGCAAATCCTTTCAAAGGGAAAAAAGTCAGTAAACTTTTTATGACACATCCTCCAGTGGAGGAGCGCATCGCAGCACTTCGCAGTATGGATACAGGATAGATAAGCTATAAAGTCGAAAGTCATCAAGTGGGCGTACGGACACGATCTTTTTATCGTAATATTCTTTATTGACTTTTAACCTGATGACTTTTGACTAATGCATATGCAGTGGAAAATCCCTAAAAACACGCAGAAATATTATTGGACGAAACATGTCTGTATGAAAATGCGATACTATGGACTGAGTGAACAACGTGTACGACGTGTGATCCGTAGGCCGTTGCGGACAGAAGTAGGTATCGCGACAGAGACAGTTGCTGTCATGCAACCACAATCATTACGGCGAGGCACAGATGGCGAGAAAACATGGACAGCGGAGATCTGGGTGATGTATCAGCTGAAGAATAAAAAGTCGAACAATGCTGACCAGCTTATGACAGCTGATGGACAAAAAACTGAAGAATCTCTTCTGGCTGAGATCCTTGGAAGCGGAAAACAAATCCGTAT
>JAUVJK010000028.1 GCA_030592425.1 Candidatus Moraniibacteriota bacterium | reverse complement strand
TCTTTCTGATCTGAATGTAAAAATAAAAAAGAAATTAAAGAATAAAAAATTATGGGACTTTTCGGGAGAAAAAATATTAAAACTATACCAGACCATTTTGGTCTTGATATTAACGATTTCTCACTAAAAGCAGTAGAGATCCGCTCAACAAGAAAAAAACAAAGAGTTGTAGGGATTCAATCAACTCCTCTCTCACGGGGCGTTGTTGTTGATGGCGTGATTATTAAGATGAAAGAATTTGGTGTTGCATTGGCGAAAGTACGTGAAACAGCGAAGCCACATAAGATTGTGCAGAAGCATGTTGTATGCTCATTGCCAGATAGCAAGAGTTTTTTGCGTATTATTCATATACCAAAAATGAATGCAGAAGAGGCCGAAGAAGCCGTCAAATGGGAGATGGATGCAAATATCCCTTTGCCAATAGACCAAGTATACTATGATTGGAAAATTTTAGAACGAAACTTTAGTAAGGATAAAGCAAAGATGAGTGTGATCGTCACTGCTGTGCCACGAACTGTTGTGGACCAATATCTTGAAGTTCTTACAGAGGCAGGACTCAAAGTGATCGGTTTTGAGATCGAATCAATTGCGCAAACACGAAGTCTTTTTGCGCAAAAAAAGAAGGATCACACAGCTCTTATTGTGGACATTGGTGACCGAAGGACAAGTTTTGTCATTGCTGTTGATGACATTCCTTGCTTCACATCAAGTAGCCCATTGTCAGCCTATGTAATGACGGATACAATTGCGAAATCACTTGGTGTTTCTCTGGAAGAGGCGGAAAAAATAAAGGACACTTATGGTGTTGGTAGTACATTGAAAAATGATCATATTTTTACTGCGATAAAGCCCGTACTTGAAAATTTTGTACAGGAAATTGAGAGGTCGACTAACTTTTATTTACGAGAATTGCGTTATTCAGATGATGTCAATGAAATTCTCTTGTGTGGCAGTGGGGCGAAGATGAAAGGAATCGTGCCGTATCTTTCTCACCGTCTTGGGCGAAAGATCACATTGGGGGATCCATGGAAAAATGTTGTTTTGGATAAAAAAATTCCACCAATCAATCATGAAGAATCTATTCAATATACAACAGCAATAGGACTGTCTCTTAAAGACTGTGATTTATGAAACTCACATTAAATCTTTTTCTAGAAGAATAAAAAATATTTGCGCAAACAACGCCTAAGTTTCATTTTGGCGTATTTTTGATAGTGCGATGACGATATCAAAATTATCGTTCTCTGATACTTTATTTTTCCGTGTAAAATCACATTTTGTACACATATGAGTGACCATACGATCTTTGCCACGTGGCTCTATAGAGAGAGGTTTCATGAGGCCGTGACACTCTTCTTGTCTGTCACCAGGATTGATGTCAACATGCTTACACCAAAGACAGTGTGGACAATGATTGGTATAGCCACTCCCATGAATAAAAGTTTTGCAATGTTCACATGTAAAATCTTCTTTTGTACGTTGAAATTTTCGTGAGGTCATGATAGAGTTTCGTTTTAAAAAATCCGCCTAGAGCGGATCCTTTATTATTTAGTGTGCTCTCGCCAGGACTCGAACCTGGAACGCTTGGTCCGAAGCCAAGTGTGATATCCATTTCACCACGGGAGCATAGTATGTATCTAGTTTTCTGAGGGACTTACTCACAACCGTGAGTACCCGGTCGAATGACCTGGGCGAACCTGGAACGCTTGGTCCGAAGCCAAGTGTGATATCCCTGCCTACCGGCAGGCAGGCATTTCACCACGGGAGCTCATTTATGTAACACTGCCCCTATTGTGCAGTAAAAAGTCGAAAAAGTCAATAATAGGAAAGATCTTAACTCTTTATGTGAAAAAGAGAATTTTACAATCATGTTTTGTGTAGTATTATATAGGTACGTATCAATTACGTGCTTTTATTATTAAATCGCTTATGTATATCCATTATCTGAAATGATGTATATGCAGGCAGAATGAGTATGGCTGAGATCACGATCTATTCCACACCAACATGTGGGTATTGTAAATTAGCAAAGGAATTCTTTGTAAAGAATGATGTTGCATTCACGGAGATCGATGTTTCTGTGGATCAAGACAAAGCAAAGGAAATGGTAGAGAAGACCGGTCAGATGGGTGTCCCAGTGATCATTGTTGATAACGATGGCAAAGAAGAAGTAATCGTTGGCTTTGATCAAGCGCGTATCGAAGAAATCATTGCAAAATAGTTTTTTGCAAAAGAAGAATTTTCACAAGAGATAATTAGTGATAAATGAACATGTTATGAAGTATGATGTGATAATTATTGGTGGTGGTCCTGCTGCTGTAGCCGCTGGTGTCTATGCAGCACGAAAGTCAATGAAGGCTGCTGTTATTGCTGATCAGATCGGTGGACAGTCAGTTGTTTCTGATGGGATCGAGAATTGGATCGGTGAAAAATTGATACCTGGTTCAGAGTTAGCAAAAAAACTGACGGATCATCTTGAAGGATACAAAGATGTGATCGACCTGAAGATTCCTGAAAAAGTAGAAAGTATCGCAAAGAAAGATAATGATTATCACGTCATTACGAGTAATGGCGAATACAGCACAAAGTCCATCGTCCTGTGTAGCGGGGGTCGCCATCGTCGACTCGGTATTGTCGGCGAAGACCAATTTGAAGGAAAGGGTGTCGCTTTTTGTGCTACATGTGATGCACCATTCTTTCGTGAGAAGGATGTTGCCGTTGTTGGTGGGGGTAATAGTGGTTTGGAAGCAGTTGTTGATCTTCTCCCGTATGTGAACAAAGTCTACCTCCTCGTACGTGATGATGCACCTCATGGTGACCCTGTTACGATGAAAGAAGTGGAGGAAAGTGACAAAGTTGAGATTGTTCGTCATGCAGAATCACAGGAAGTAAAAGGTGACGTCATGGTCGAAGGTCTTGTCTATGAAGACAATGAAACAAAAGAGACGCATGAACTCGCCGTGCAAGGGATCTTTGTAGAGATTGGGAGTGTGCCAAATAGTGAGATCGTCAAAGATCTTGTAGAGATCAATGATTTTGGTGAAGTCGTTGTTGATCATCGCACAAATGCAACAAGTGACGCAGGTGTCTTTGCGGCGGGAGATGTGACAGATGGTCCATACAAACAGAATAATATCGCTGTTGGCGATGCAATTAAAGCACTTCTGAGCGCATATGATTATGCAAAGAAGAAATAGCGTATGATTGTCGGTAAATAATGTCTGGTGTTATGAAGTATGCAATAATATACATTTTGGTAGGAATGATCATTGTCGGTAGTATCCTATATTATCAACGTTTTGTTCGTAATGCCTATGAACTTCCAGTACCGGGGAGTGATGTAAATGTTGTTGTATTAGAAAATGACAGTATGGATACATTTTTGGAAACAGATGGTGTGCGTCATAGTATTCCGCTTGAAGAGATTCTTTCTGGTGGACCACCAAAGGATGGTATTCCATCGATTGATGACCCTTACTTTGTACCAGTTGCACAAGTACCTGTATGGTTGGATAGTGCGGGTGAAGGTATTTCATTGATCATAGATGATGTGGAACGATTCTATCCATTCCAAGTACTTGTCCAACATGAGATTACCAATGACCAGATCAATGGGAAAAAAGTATTGGTGACGTATTGTCCTTTGTGTAAAACGGGTGTCGTATTTGATCCAACAGTGAGAGGTGTCCAAGTAGAGTTTGGAGTGTCAGGAAAACTCTGGAATTCCAATCTTCTTATGTACGATCGCAGTGGCGAGGACAATGAATCACTTTGGTCACAGATCTCTGGTGAGGGTGTTGTTGGTCCGGCGACGGGAGAGAAACTCCCGATCATTCTTTCTGATATTGTCACTCTTGATGCATTTGCTGTAGCGCATCCACAGGGTGAGGTGATCGTTGGAGAAAATGGACGCGAAGGTCGTTATACAGCGATTCCTTATAGTGGTGATCTCAATGATATTGATCCGATCTTTCCGGTGAATCATAAGGATGATCGCCTAGATGAGAATGCTTTTATTCTTGGCGTCGAAGAAAATGGTCATTTTAAAGCGTATCATGTTGATGCTGTAGAAGAGGTTGGCGAGGTACACGACACATTTGGTGATGCAATGATCATTGCTCGATTTGAGGAAGAAGAAGGTGCTGTGCGGATCTATAAGGTTGCAACCGATGGTGCGCAGACACGTATGCAAGCCACTCCAAGCTTTTGGTTTTCCTGGGTTGCTGTACATCCAGAGACACAATTATATAAATAAAAAATCGTTATGACGAAGAAAATAATTATTATCATAATAGCGGTCGTAGGAATGATCATTATTCTTTTTGTAATGGGACACCGCAGTGCATCACAGGAGCCTATTGATGTAGATGGAACTATTGTGAAAACTGATGATGCGGAACCTATTAGAATAAAAGATAATGATATAGAAACAGAGATCTTTAACGATGAATCGCCAACGATCGAGGAGATCATGGCAACGGATTTTACACTTCCGCGCTATGGTGGTGGAGAGATCACGCTCTCATCGTATCGTGGTGAAAAACCTGTCATTCTTGATTTTTGGACGACATGGTGTCACAACTGTCGGCGAGATATGCCAGTACAAAACAAACTTTACGAACAATATAAAAGTGACGTTGAAGTGATTGCGATCAATATGAATGAAAAACGTAGTGTCGTTGATGCGTACATTGAAAAGAATAATTTTTCACTCCCGTTTGTCTATGATGACGATACTGTAGTAAATGATTATTTTGTTCAACTTACAAATACACATGTACTGATCAACAAAGATGGTACGATCTATGATATTTTTCCTGGTGATATTGATGAAAAACATTTTCAAGCACTTATCAAAAATAATCAATAATAATAATTTTCATGAAAATCTATATTGGGACCGATCACGCTGGCTTTGAACTGAAGGAAAAACTTGTACCATTCTTGCGTGAAGAATTGAATTATGATGTTGAAGACATGGGTGCACATGAATATGATGAAGATGATGATGATCCAGATCTGGTTCGTCCAGTGGCAGCGGCAGTAGCACGCGATCAAGATGAGGAGATCGATAGTCGCGGTATTATTCTTGGTGGTAGTGGACAGGGCGAGGCAATCGTTGCTAATCGCGAACAGGGTGTACGTGCAGCGGTGTATTATGGTGGTCCAGATGATCTCATTGTTTTGTCGCGTGATCACAATAATGCGAATGTCCTTTCTCTTGGCGCGCGGTTTCTGACCACAGAGGAAGCAAAACATGCGATCAAAGTATGGCTTGCAACGCCGTTTATTGCTGATGAGCGACATGCACGACGCATCGAAAAGATCGATCCTAATTCGTTCGCATAATTTTCATGGGAAGAAAGAAATATTTGAAACTTGTCTTTTTTATTCTTTGGCTCCTTGCTACTGCAGGGCTTTTTGTCCTCTATCAACAAAGTGGTGTGCCAGTGCAGGATCTACCAGCATATATCCAAAGATGGGTGGAACAGTTTGGTGTATGGGGACCAATCGTTTTCATTTTGGCATATACGCTGCGGACACTCACTTTCTTTTCCGCAACAGTTTTCACGGTTGCTGCTGGGATCATCTTTGGTCCGTATTTTGGATTTATCTATGCACTCATTGGCGCGAATCTTTCTGCAACTCTTGCATACATTGTCGGTCGCTATTTCGGGAAGGATGTCGTGGCGCGTGCAGGGAAGAATGTGAAATACTTTCCACGTGGTGAAAAATTTCGCAAAAATGGTTTTATGACCGTACTCATGATGCGATTACTTTTCTTTCCGTATGATTGGGTTGGTTATTTGGCAGGAGCATATGATCTACGTTGGCGTGATCTTGCATTGGGTACGTTCATTGGTATTATTCCAGGGATGATCGCCTTTGTTTTTCTTGGTGGTATTTTTGAAGATCTGTGGAAAAGTCTGATGATCTTTACTTTTTTCTTTATTCTCGGACTCATCATTGCAAAACTCCTCAAAAAAACAAAACTTGGTGGCGAATTGGGAGAGTTAAAGAAAAAATCTGCTGTTGAAGATAAGAAAGAAGAAACGACATAAAAAGAGATTGGATCGTGTAGTAGTAAATATGGACAGAGACAATGAGAGGAAAATTAATTGCATTAATAAATTATAATGAAAGAAATACAGATCATACAATATAAATGGGCTGGAAAATGGGGGCCGTTTCACGTAAAGGTTCTCTGTGATGAATGTGACCTGACTGAAACGACGATCAGGAGTGTAGTGGAAAAAGAATATGCAGATCACGATATTTCTTTTGAAACACGACCATGGCTTGATAATTGGTACAAAGTTATTTGGAGGGGCGGTTGGCACGCACCAATTGTTCTGATCAATGGTAAAATCGTATCACAAGGAGAATTTTTACCAGCAGAGAAGCTACGCAAAGAACTCAATAAAGTATTATAATAAAGTGATAGTGTAATTATCATTTAGTATTTAAGATTAAGAATTAAGAATTTCCCCTATGTTGATTATTCCAGCAATTTTAGAGAAAGAGAGTGAAAATGCCCTTTTGCAGATCGAGCGACTTCGTGGTGTTGTGCCGTGGATCCAGATCGACTTAGCAGATGGCACGATGACAGAGAGCAAGACATTTGATCTCTATGATCTTGTCGGTGAACTTGATGGCTTTGAAGTAGAGGTGCATTTGATGACAACAGAACCAGAAAAGTATTTTGACGCTTGTGCAGCAATCGGTGCGACGCGAGTTTTCTTTCATCTCGGTGAAGTAGAGAGTCCATCAGAAGTGTTGCGTGCAATGGATCCTTATGATTTTACAAAGGGCATCGCTCTCTCACCACAGACGGGGATCGAAGATCTCTTTACCTATATTGATGAGATCGATGCAGTGCAAGTAATGACCGTGATGCCAGGGAAACAAGGTGGTGCATTTCTCGAAGAGATGCTCAACAAGATCGTGGATATACGTGAACGGCGTACAGAACTCTGGATCAGTGTAGATGGTGGTATCAATGAGAAAACGATCACGACTGTGGTACACAAGAGTCTCGATGCAGCAGGTGTCGGGAGTGCAATCGCAACAGCGGAGGATCCTGTAGAAGCGATTCGTACACTCGCCCTCATCATGGAGGAGGAGCATAAAGAACAAACTAACGAAAAATAGATCATGAAAGACATAACGCGTATTAAAGCACAATTCAATATCCCAACGATCTTTACGATCTTTGGCTCTTCTGGTGATCTTGCAAAGAAAAAACTCTTCATCTCCTTATTTGATCTCTATAGTAATGAGATGTTGCCAGACAGATTTGCGATCGTTGGTTTTGCACACAGTGATTATGATGACCATTCTTTTCGTGATTATGTGCAAGAGATCCTTGTCGGTCATACAGAAGACTATGATCACGATGACATCGAAAAATTCATCAGTAGTATTTCGTATGTGCAAGGCTCTTTTACAGATTCAGAAGCTTTTAGTGCGCTGTCAGAGAAATTGATCGCATTGGATGATGCGATTGGACAATGTACAAATAAACTTTTTCACCTTGCTGTACCACCACGCTTTTATGATGATCTTCTGCGGAACTTGGCACATTCTGGCATGACTATTCCTTGTAGTGATGATAGTGGTTGGACGCGCGTGTTGATCGAAAAGCCCTTTGGGAAAGATGCAGTGACAGCGCAGGAGCTCGATGCACTATTGGGAAAACTTTTCAAAGAAGAGCAGATCTTCCGGATCGATCATTACCTTGCAAAAGAGACTATTCAAAATATTTTGATGTTTCGTTTCTCCAATCGGATCTTTGATCCTGTATGGAATCATGAGCACGTGGAGAAAGTAGAGATCAAGTTGTGGGAAGACATTGATGTGGCTGATAGGGGTGCATTTTATGATGGCATCGGCGCACTTAGGGACGTCGGGCAAAACCATCTCTTGCAAATGCTCTCACTGATCGCAATGGAACATCCTGGAGAATTCACGTCAAAAGAAATTCACAAAAGTCGTGCGCGCGTCCTAGGTGATCTGTGCATGTCAGATACTGAGCATCTCATGCGAGGGCAGTATGAAGGCTACTGTGATATCCAAGATGTTGCAGATGACTCGGAAACAGAGACCTATTTTCATATCACAGCGCAGATCAACAACGATCGGTGGAAAGATGTGCCGTTCATTCTTGAATCAGGAAAAGCACTCCACAAGAAATTGACACAGATCGTTGTCACTTTTCGTGAGCCAGAGCCGTGTTTTTGCGTCGGACCAGAGCACACACAGAATAACAAAGTGATATTTGATATCCAACCAGAAGAAAAGATCACTGTGCGCTTCTTTGCGAAAGAACATGGTCTCCTGACGAATATCGCACAAAAAGATCTAGCGTTTAGTTATCATGCAGACCGTGAAGTGCGTGAGGTCGATGCTTATGAAAAAGTGATTTACGATGCGATCATTGGCGACCAGGTATTGTTCACAAATACGGACGAAGTGAAGTATGCATGGGCCTTCATTTCATCAGTCATGGAAAAGATGCAGGATGTGCCATTGACGACATATAAGCGCGGTACATTGCCACAGATCGATACTAAATAATACATTAAGAAGAATACTATGAAAATTGGCTATATTGGATTGGGGAAAATGGGAAAAGGTATGGTTGCACGACTTCTTGAAAATGATCATGAAGTGATCGCAACGGATCCACAGGCAGAGGCACGTACAGAAATGGAAGCTCTTGGTGCAAAGACCGCTGAGTCTGCGACAGTACTGGTAAGCACAATGGACACGCCACGGACGATTTGGGTCATGGTACCACATCAGGTAGTTGATAAAGTATTGGATGAAATTGTTCCTCTCCTTGATGTTGGTGACACGGTGATCGATGGTGGAAACTCACCATATAAAGAGTCTGTGCGACGTGGCGTGATGCTGGAAGGAAAAGGATTGCGATTTATGGACATTGGCGTCTCTGGTGGCCCAAGTGGCGCAAGGAATGGTGCGTGTATGATGGCTGGTGGAAAAAAGGACGTATACGACGAATCCGAGAGTGGTCTGAGCGCTCTCTGTGTGCCAGAGGGCTATGGTTACATGGGCAAGACGGGATCTGGGCATTTCGTGAAGATGGTGCACAATGGCATCGAGTATGGCATGATGCAGGCGATTGGTGAGGGCTTTGCGATCATGAAGAAAAAAGAAGAATTCGAGATCGATCTGACAAAGGTTGCAGGCGTGTATAGTCATGGCAGTGTGATCACATCATCACTGGTGTCTTGGCTCGAGAATGCCTACAAGGAAGAAGGAGAAGATCTCGATGCGATCTCTGGTGAAGTATCTCATAGCGGTGAGGGACTCTGGACAGTCGAAGCAGCAAAAGAACTTGGCGTTGATGCACAAATCATCGAGAAATCACTTGCGTTTCGTGAAGCCTCTCAAGGTAATCCAAGCTACACCGGCCAAGTCGTCTCCGCTCTGCGCAATCAATTCGGCGGTCACGAAGTGAAAAAATAACAAAACAGAGAGAACAAAAACAATAAAGCACCTGCTACATGTAGCAGGTGCTTTTGTATAAAGTAAAAATTGAAAAACCCTTCAGATAAATGAATGTGTCAACACTATGATATAACATTATATCATAGTGAGACTTGGAGGAGATAGATAGATGGATTGCATTGCAGAGATTACTTTGACGTAATAAACGCGCTGTGGTTATAATTATAAGAGATGAGTATAGAGGAAATAGCACTTATCTATGGGTTTTGTACCTTCTGAACAATGGAGAGATAATCTGTTTGATATTATATGGGGATTGGCTCAACTGGCATTTGTATTTATTCTTCTAGCTTGGTTGATTGCTGGATTGCGTTACTTGTGGCACATGAGGTCAATTGATAGAGCTGTCCAGTCAATGGACAGTGGCATCTTTGTGAAGCATGGAATGTCTTTTGATCATGAAACGGGACACGCTGTTCCTCATAAGAGTCCGTCCACTTTTGCCAATAAATATCTGCGATGATCATAGATCATCAAAAAATGACGTGTCTGCATAGTGAGCGTTCTGTTGTTATCACATACAACACAACGCTCTTTTTTTATCCAAAAATATATCTACATATCACACTAGC
>JAUVJK010000051.1 GCA_030592425.1 Candidatus Moraniibacteriota bacterium | reverse complement strand
TGGAGGAAAGAGAGTGATTAGGTATTGGCTTTTTAGGAAATAGAAAATAGTGTAAAATAGGTAGTACAATTACGTAATACATACATTATGAAAAGACAAATTAAAAGCTTTTTCCATATTTTTAATTGGAATACACCAATTCTGATCGTGTTGGCGTGTCTTGCGACATATATGTGTATTAAATATGGTTGGACAATTGATCTGCCGATGACAATTATCGGGATTGCTGTTGTTTTTCCAATCGTCTTCTCAATTGGTGGGGCATATAAAAGGCGAGAGAACGCGCTTGTGTACTATGGGAGTATTAAATCATTATCACGCATGATCTATTTTGCGTCACGTGATTGGCTCCGTGATGACGGCGAGGAAGCAGAAAAAAATATTGCAAATTTCAAGAAATTGATACAACATATGTTTTCAGTTCTGCGTGCATTTTTTCTTACGACAACAAAAGAGGAGCAAGAGCAGAAAGAAAATGAACTATATGCAGTCTTCTCACGCATATCAAATGCAATTGAAGATCTGCGTGATCGAGGTCTTCCAACAAGTGAAGTGTCACGTGTGCATTCTTTTCTTGCAAAATTGATTACAGCATTTGAAAACCTCAAACACATTTTCCAATACAGAACACCACGCACATTGCGGACGTATAGTCGTGTCTTCATCTATATTATCCCGATCATTTATGCGCCATATTTTGCGTATATCGCTGATGGAAAGTCATGGACTTTTGCTTTTATCCTTCCAGTCCTCTTCGCACTCATCTTTACAAGTCTTGATAATATTCAGGAGCAATTGGAAAACCCTTTTGATCAGGTCGGTGAGGATGATATCAAGATCAGACCAGAGAAGTTTACACAAAATCTTGAACTTAAGTGATCTTTATAAAACCCCAAAAACCACAATTTCCAAAATTCGTCTGCAAATCCTTTTTCTCGAGAAAGCCATGTCCAGACAGAACTCTTCGAGAAAAAATGATTTTCGTCAGAATTTAGAAAATTCTGAAATTATGTGGATTTGCAGAGATTCCTTAAATAATTTTAGAGAAAAATATATGGAAGAAGAAAAAAAGTGCACATACAAGATTGCAACAGACCATTGGTATATTGAGCGCTCAGTTTACGCTGTTGCGGGGATATTCGTGCTTGGGTCAGCGTTGCTCGCATTCTTTGTACATCTGAATTGGATCTATTTTACGATGTTTGTTGGTTTGATGCTCATCGGATTTTCTGTGACGGGCTATTGTCCGATGGCAATCATCATGAATAAATGTGGTATCAAAAAGAAATAGGAAAGAGAGAATAAAAAGCTCTCTTTAATGACCTCATTAATGATGTCATTTTTACGGAAGATCTAGAGAAGGAATGTTTTCTCTGGCTTTGGGATCTTGATCTCCCAGTCGGGAGAGACTTTGTGGAGGACATTACCAAGTATTTTACTTTGTTCATCGTCACCATGGACGATGAAGATCTTTTTGATGCCTGGCGTCTCAACAATATTTGCGACAAGCTCTTTTTGGTCGCCATGAGCACTATAACCACCAAGTGTCTCGATACGTGCATTAACTTTGACGCGTTGATTGAGGATCATGACGTGCTTTTGTCCTTCGACGATTTTGCGACCAAGTGTGTGTTGAGCTTGATACCCAACGATCAGGACGGTTGTGCGAGGATCTTCGATGTTGTGAAGGAGATGATGGCGCACACGACCACCTTCACACATTCCAGAGCCGGCAATGATGATCGCTGGTTTTTTGCTAGTGTTGAGTCTCTTACTATCACCAACATTGCGAGAGAGGCGGAGAGCGCCAAAAGAGAAAGGATTTTTCTTGCGTGAAAGAAAGAATTCATGAGTCTCTTCATCAAAAGCATCCGTATGTCGTGCAAAGATCTCTGTAAAGGCGATTGCGAGGGGACTATCGAGAAAGACAGGAATCTGAGGGATCTTTCCAAGGTCAAAAAGACGATGAAGATCATAAAGGACCTCTTGTGTACGTTCTAGTGCAAAGCTTGGGATGATAACCTTCCCATGCCGCGCGTATGTGTCACGAATGATCTTGCCAAGCTCATCACGTGTTTTGTTACGATCCTTGTGAAAACGTCCGCCATAGGTTGATTCTGTGATCATGATATCGGCATGTGGCGCACGCACGGGATCAGTGAGGATCTTTTTGCCACGACTCCCGAGGTCACCAGTAAAGAAGATCTCTTTCCCATCAGCTCGCAGATGGATCTGTGCGGAGCCAAGAATATGGCCAGCATTATAGAAGGTTACATCAGCAGTATCTGCAACGCGGAATGTTTTCTCGCGGTCATGTGTGCGGATCATGGAGAGCATTTTGTGGACATCATCATCATTATAAAGTGGCTTGATCGGAAGTGTATCATCATGGTGATCTTTTTTGCTATAGTAGGCTGCATCTTCGGCTTGAATTGCTGCAGAATCCATGAGAAGTGGCTCGAGGACATCTGCTGTTCCCGGTGTCATATGTATAGAACCATGGAAACCATTTTTTACGAGGAGAGGAAGAAGGCCAGAATGATCAATGTGTGCGTGGGAAAGGATGACAGCATCGATCTTTGTTGCGTCAAAAGGGAGTACTTTATTTTTCTCGTAAGCCTCTTTTCGACGCCCCTGGAACATACCACATTCTAGGAGAATCTTTTTTTCTCCGATGGTGATGAGGTGTTTACTGCCAGTGACGCCACCAGCTGCTCCGAGAAAGGTAATTTTCATAAGAAGAAAGCGATTAATATGAGTTTATTATATCATAGTTGATGAATTTTATCTGTTTTTAGTGTTGTTACATAAAAACATGTCAAGGTAGGTACTTTATACCAGTAGTTGTAATTGGTTCACTATAACCACTACATATTGTGGCATTATTGATTGGTGTGCATAACTTTGCAAAACACATGTGTTATGATGCATGTGGTAGGGGGTGAAAAGAGTGTTTTTCTTTTCACTTTTAATTTGTAAGGATATGAGAATATATGGCACCAAAAAAAATTAAAAAGCGCAGTGGGAAAATCATTTTATTTGAGCAGAAGAAGGTTGAGCAAGCGATCACGAAGGCTGTGATCGCGACGGACACTGCAGAGAAGGTTGATGTGATACGTCTTGCGGCTGAGGTAAGTACTCTTTTGGATCAGGATAAGGTACTGGAGCCACCATCAGAAGAGCACGTACAAGATTATGTCGAAGATGTACTGATCCGTCATGATCATGAAGAAATTGCGAAGGCATATATTCTCTACCGTCAAAAGCGCAGTGAGGATCGTGCTGACAAAAATGTTATGATAGATGTCGAACATACAATGGAAGAATATTTGAGTCAGGCTGATTGGCGCGTGAATGAAAATGCAAATCAAGGGTATTCTGTTGGTGGCATGATATTGAATACATCAGGAAAGGTAACAGCAAATTATTGGTTGTCACATATTTATCCAAAAGCAGTTGGGCAGGCACATCGCAATGCAGATCTTCATATTCATGACCTTAGTATGTTCACGGGCTATTGTGCTGGGTGGAGTTTGCGTGCCCTTTTGGAAGAAGGTTTCAATGGTGTACCTGGAACAATCGAGTCTGGGCCACCAAAACATTTGAGTAGTGCTGTTGCACAAATGATCAATTTTCTCGGAACATTGCAAAATGAGTGGGCTGGCGCACAAGCATTTTCCAGTTTGGATACGTATCTTGCTCCTTTTGTGAAAAAGAAAGAATTAGAATTACGTGCTGATATCAAAAAACACAAGATCTCATTTGCATCAAAAAAGGCACAAAAGAATTATATTGATGAGGAACTCTATGACTACACTTTTCAAAACATGCAGTCTTTTGTCTTTAACCTTAATATTCCATCACGATGGGGAACGCAGACCCCTTTTACAAATGTCACACTTGATTGGGATTGTCCCAATGATATGAAAGAGAAGAAGTTGCTTCTCGGTGGCGAACCGTTCTCGCATTCCTTTGGAGAGCTACAAAAAGAAATGGATTTGATCAACAAAGCATTTATCGAAGTGATGATGGCGGGAGATGCAAAGGGCCGCACATTTACTTTTCCAATCCCGACGTACAATATTACAAAGGACTTTGCATGGGATGATGAGAAGACACAGCCACTTTTTGAAATGACAGCAAAATATGGCACGCCATACTTCCAGAATTTTGTGAACTCAGATCTTGATCCTGGAGATGTGCGATCGATGTGCTGTCGGTTACAACTCGATCTCAAGGAATTACGTCGGCGTGGCGGCGGTCTCTTTGGCTCGGCAGAAATGACAGGGTCCATCGGTGTGGTAACGCTCAATGTTGGACGTTTGGGATATACATGTGCTGGCGATAAAGAAAAGTTATTCAAAGAGATCGATCATCTGATGGAGTTAGCAAAGACTTCTCTTGAGATCAAGCGCAAAGTGATCCAAAAATGGTTGGATCGAGGTCTTTTTCCTTTTACGAAACGCTATCTTGGACAGCTTAATAATCACTTTTCAACAATTGGCGTTAATGGACTCAATGAAGCAATTCGTAATTTTACAGATGATCAGGAAAATATTGCATCAGAATATGGACAAACATACGCAATGGAGATCCTCGAACATATGCGTGAGAAACTCTCTGTTTTTCAAGAAGAAACAGGAAATCTCTACAATCTTGAAGCAACGCCAGGTGAAGGGACGACATATCGTTTTGCCAAAGAAGATCAAAAACGATTTCCTGCCATTTTGCAGGCGGGAACGCAGGATGCACCGTACTATACAAACTCTTCACAACTGCCTGTTGGCTATACAGATGATGTCTTTGAAGCATTGGAGCTACAAGATGATCTGCAGGCGCTCTACACAGGAGGGACAGTTCTGCATTGCTACATGAATGAACGTATTAGCTCTGGGAAGGCATGTGCGCAGCTTGTGAAAAAGATCTTGACGAGATTTCGTTTGCCCTACATTACGATCACACCAACATTTTCGATTTGTCCAAAGCATGGGTATCTCAGTGGAGAACATGATTATTGTCCACGGTGTGATGAAGAGATTGGATTCACACAAGCGGATGGTGTAGATCGAGAAATGCGGAGGGTTTATGAAAGTGCACAAGCAGAGCGGTAAAGAGATTTATAAAGGTTATATTACTAATCAATTATGCGCCTCTTCGGCGCATTCGCCGAAGAGGCGAACTAATAACTAATACAAAAAATATGTCTGAGAAAAAAATGACTGCTACTAATGAAGATCGTACACGTTGCGAAGTGTGGACACGCGTGATGGGATTTCATCGTCCAGTAACATCTTTCAATATTGGGAAGAAGGCTGAACATTATTCACGTAAGCATTTTCAAGAGTGCGTTGCTGCAAACGATGCTTTTGCTGACAAGTATAAAAAATAACGTACAAAAAAATAGATCGTAAGCGTCCATAAAAACATACAGTTTTGTCCATATGGACAAAACTGTATGTTTTTTCTAAAATGCTCTGCTTCTTCGGCGAATGCACCGAAGAAATATACTAACTACTAACTACTAACTACTAACTACTAACTACTAACTACTAACTACTAATGCTCATTAGCGCTGTCCAAAAATTCACAATGCTTGATTATCCAGATCATACAGCTGCGATCGTCTTTACACCAGGATGTAATATGCGATGCAAATTTTGTCACAATAAAGAATTCGTTTTACCGAATGAACTCGAACAGATTGCTGATAGTTTTCTGAAAGAAGAAGCTATTCTGCGATTCCTCGATACGCGCAAAGGTCTCCTTGATGGTATTGTGATCTCTGGTGGGGAACCGACACTACAAATAGATCTCCGAACGTTTATTGAAAAAGTGCGTACGAAAGGATTTCTGGTGAAACTTGATACAAATGGA
>JAUVJK010000083.1 GCA_030592425.1 Candidatus Moraniibacteriota bacterium | reverse complement strand
GCAATGATCGTCTTCTTCATCGTAATACCTCGCACTTTCTTTTCCTTGCTTCGCGCAAGATGTTCAAACAATTTCAGCTTCGCATTCTTATAATTCTCAAAGCTCCCATGTGAATCAATGTGCTCTGGATAAATTCCTGTAAAAATAACAGTGTCATAATTAATAAAACGATGACGAAATTGTACAATCCCCTCTGATGTCGTTTCGACGATCGCAACATCACACTTGTTACGTAGCATGCTACGTAACATCCTCTGCGTGAAGAAACGTCCAAGCATTGTCATTTTTTTATCATTGAGCCATTCTTCCTTTCCATCGGAAAACATCGCTGTCGATGTATAACCCACACGCAGACCAGCATTTTTGAGAGCGTGCGCAAGTAAATACACAATTGTCGTTTTTCCCGTTGTTCCTGTTACGCCGATCACGATCATCTTGCGACTCGGGAAAAAATAAAAAAGAGCCGCCAAAAAATTAAACGTATAGTGGTACGCCGGCTGCAACTTTTTGAAAAGCTTCTGTGGGATTATTTTTTTGATGAATATGAGGAGTTGTTCCATATAGATAGCATAACGGTAAATAGAAAATAAAAAAAGGGATTGCAATGTTCTGCAATCCCACACTAAAACTTTTTCGCTACTGATTATCCGCTGACTAGGCAGGATCGACTATGCGCCTGACTCCTGCGCGCAGACAAACTGGTCAAAGCCATCCTGTCGTGCCCACTCCAGATATTCATCATTGGATAGGTCATGCGTATCAAAGAGGCTCCCCACCTCCGTATAGACACAGTGCAAGGGATTTTTTTCATCAAAATCATCATCAAAGGCAAGGGATACCTTGATTTGTTGCTCGGGAAGCATATCATACATACTGATGATAATTCGTGCCCTAGAGCCAAGAGAACTTATGATATGAGAAAAAATATGATGCGTAAAGCCCTCTGCATCATTAAACATATCTCCAAACTTCATCGGTGCCACCATTTGGAGTGTTTCCTTGGAAATCTGCTCGTCCATTGTCATAACCATCGGATTCATTGTTGCATTTCCATTGTCCTTTATGACATCAAACTCTATTACGAAGAATCCGTCATCCGTAAGATAAAGAGTCAGGTTCAGGTCATGTAAAAGCTCTACATCAGGATTGATCTTGATTTGATCAGAGTTAGGCTCATAAAATCTCTGGCCATTGCGCAATAAATCACTTTGTACAAATTTCTTTTGCATTGTGGTACTCCACTCAAGGAAAAAGGGATTGTTATATTCCCCATTGAATTGTTTAAGTTACTGACAGCTTGTTCATACAAACTGACTTTGCATTTAATCACATTTCTATAAATAAGTCAAGTTAAAATTGTTCTATCTAACTCCAATCTTAATTTCCTTCTAAAAAAAGATTTCTTCCCTACTTATTTATATGGCGTAGCAAGTTTCCATAAATATTGAAATTGACTTTTGGTCATGTGCGCTAATTCTGCACTATCGATGATAAATCCGTAGTTTTCGCGTTTTGATGAGATATATGCGACTTTATTTCCGTAAATAACATAGGTCATGGTTGTATCGATTGATTCTTGGAGAACGCGAATCTCACGAAGTCGTTCCTGCTTCTTATTTGGACCCAATACTGGATAATCATCAAGGACTATCTCTTGTTTTTTTGGCCAGAGGATCTTTACTGCCATATTTCGTTTCATTCTTTCCCTCACAAAAGAGCTAAACACTTCATTTGGGACGGTTTTGAGCATTTCTTTCACTGGCCAGAACCAATAACTCATTTCCTCGCGACTACGCAGTATATCGTGAAAAATGTTCTCAGCGGCGCCAGCACTCTCAATGACGCTAAAGCGCGGTGTGTACGATGACTCGTCTGGCAACTGAGCGAGATATGTTTCCATATCATTACTCGCCTGCATCACTCGTTCTGAACGCTCTCTGAAGAGTGATAGTAGTACGTCACGTGACTCAGCGAAGAATAGCGACCCTGTGTCGCTTTGTCCCTTCCGTACCAATCCTTTCTCTATCAATGCTCCTAATTGATCATAGATCGAGGCGCGCGGAATGTTCAATTTCTTCTGTAATAGCAACACCGTCGCTCCATCAGATTCACCCAAAAGAGCCTGAAAAGTCTTTATTTCAGGGGTGGAACAGTCTAAATGGGAAAATATTTGAAGAATGTTCACATTATCAATGTTGTCGGTATTCGTCGACATATTGACATTATAGCACTTTTGATGTATATTGTATAGTCAAGTTCATTGACAACCTATCAACCAAAAAAGTCCCCACGGGGCAGGAAGAATCATGAAAACTACCTATATCGACTTTGCTCTAGGGAGAAAAATCTCCCAGACGCTTGGCAAGTTGTCAAGCACCTACGGCATGGAAGCTCCCACTATAGAAACCGGCGAAATTGTTTTTATCTCGCAAAATGAGGGCGGGCCTCGGCCTGGTATGTATGGGATATGGGAAGGCGTGTGGCAACGCCACTATACCATTAATCTCATTGACATCCATAGTATGAATGTTAATGAGATTGGCGAATTCTCCGTAGGATATAAACTAGTCCAGGGGTCGCAGACACTCGAAACCTCATGGAGCGAGAAATACAGGGTAGAAGTAGACGAAAAAAATGTGACCATCTCCATCTTTGGTGGAGATAGAAGGAAAAGAGAAATAATCTTCTCTTTTCAGCCAGAGCCACCGAACACGGTTTGATTTGACCAAAACCGCATAGCTTGGTAAGTTATGCGGTTCTTTTTTCACTAGACCCGTTGGAGAACAAAATGAACAATCTTGAAAAAATGCAAAAAGCTCTGGAAAAAATCAAGATTATCGCCATTGTCGATGATCTTGAAGAAAATAGGAGTGCGGCGCAAATTGCGGTGCAAAATATTTTTCCCGATGCCAAGGTAAGAATTTTTTCCTCAGAAAAGGAGATCATTTCTGCTATGCAGGTATCTGGTAAAATTCCAAATATTGATCTCGTGCTCACCGACATGAGCATGGAGGACAAATACTCAGGAGTGCGTGTCGCACAAGAGTGCATAACATGGTTCATACCATGCATTCCTATAACGGGAGGTATTAAAACCCATACAACAGATCAAGTTTTGGCTGGTGGCGCTTTCCCGAATGAAAGCATAATTATCCACGGAGAAAAGGATGATTATAAAGTGTGGGAAATTGTCCTAAGAAAAAGCTTGCTGGAGCAAGACTTCAATAATGTTCTCATCAAAATGCTCTATTATGGAAAAAGAAGTCAAGATGAAACCTTAAGAGCCAGCGGGATTGCTTTCTGCACAGGGGCTTTGTACTAGTAATTTCTCTCGTTGTAAAGGTTATTACAAAGTTTGAAGTTGCGACATTAATTAAACCGCATAACTTATCAAGTTATGCGGTTCTTTTCTTT
>JAUVJK010000004.1 GCA_030592425.1 Candidatus Moraniibacteriota bacterium | reverse complement strand
ATCTCCAATAATGTGCTCAATTATACCATCGCTACGCCTGCGCATATATCCACATCCGATCATTTTACCTAGATCGATCATAAATTTTTCATTCTTTGCAGATTGAAAGAAAACTATATTCGTTGCAATTTGAAAATTGTAACGATATGATGTATTTCTTTTTACTTGGACATAGATGCTTCCGTCAGCATCCAAAAATCCTGCAATATATGCTTTGTTCTTCATAAAGGCTAATAAGAAATGCGACTTCCCTCGGTATTATCCTAACATACGACAGTTTGTCGTACAAGGACTTCACCGATATGAGTCAACTTCTCACGTAGCATCACTGCTACGAGCCGCCGTGATCTGTGATGTCGTAAAACCTCGGGTTCAAACTGTACAAAAGTCGAAAGTTCGGAAATGAGAGAGTTTATAAAGTTATCATATTTTTTCTGCATCTATTGTAATTCAACTTTATGAACTATATACACTTTTCACTTTTAACTTCTCTACGGTTTGAACCCAGCTCGCGTACCGCTTTAATTGGCGAACAGCCAAACCCTTGGGACCTGCTCCAGCCCCAGGATGCGATGAGCCGACATCGAGGTGCCGAACCTCCCCGTCGATATGGACTCTTGGGGGAGACCAGCCTGTTATCCCCGGGGTAACTTTTATCTGATGATCTTCACCTCTCCTACGAGAAAGTGTCGGTTCACTAACTTCTGCTTTCGCAACTGATCGACCTATATGTCTCTCAGTAAAGTTGGCTTGTGCGTTTGTACTATCAGCCCGATGTCCATCCGGACCTAGCCAACCTTTGTAAGCGCCTCCGTTACGATTTTGGAGGCGACCGCCCCAGTCAAACTACCCACCAGACACTGTTCCTGCACCGGTAGCTATGTTTAAAATTTTGTAACAAAAGAATTTGTATTATCATCAGACGAAATCTGCCACAATAGTATTTTGACGTACTATTGCACAGTAAATTACTCAGTTGATCAATTGTGATTTTTTGAAACACAAAGCATCACAAATTTGATCGATTGTGAATAACTTTACTTCGTCTGAACAATAAGCCGTTCTTTTTTGTCACGCCATAGCACTAATGTACGATAGCGGACTTGTCACGCCATAGCTCTTACGAGCGACGGCGGATTTAAACACACCTAACGGTGCACGGTTAGAATTAAAAATTCAGCAGGGTGGTATTCCATTGGTGACTCCACTGTCCCCAGAAGGACAATTTCAAAGTCTCCCACCTATACTGGGCAACTAAAACTTCAATTCAATGTCAAGTTGTAGTAAAGCTCCACGGGGTCTTTTCGTCTTGCTGTAGGTAGAGGGCATCTTTACCCTCACTGCAATTTCACCGAGCACCTGGTTGAGACAGTTCCCAACTCGTTACACCTTTCATGCGGGTCGGTATTTAGCCGACAAGGAATTTCGCTACCTTAGGACGATTATAGTTATCGCCGACGTTCACTGGCGCTTCGGGGATTGGCGTGAACCGCTCCCGTTAACGTTCCAGCACTGGTCAGGTGTCACCCCCTATACATCAGCTTGCGCTTTAGCAGAGAGTTGTGTTTTTGGTAAACAGTCGGGTGGGCACTTTAGCTGCGCCCGACATTTCCGAAGAAACATCGGGAAGACATCTCGCGAACTTACGTCTAGTTTTTTTGCCGAGTTCCTTAACCAGGTCTCACTCATTCACCTTGGGCTACTCGCCCTATCCACCTGTGTTGGTTTGCGGTACGGACACAGTATTGCTGAAGCTTAGAAGATTTTCCCGGTACCCTGCTCACTTTTGTTCGCTCGCCCGAAGGCTCACTTCCGGAGATCATTTGGACTTAGTGCATAGCGGATTTACCTACTATACGTCCTCATGATCGCCACGCGAATCCAATCACGCGCAAAAGCTACTAGAATACGTCACTCCATCGCACAATACGGCGGCGCAGGAATATTAACCTGCTGTCCATCGACTACGCTTTTCAGCCTCGCCTTAGGACCGGCTAACCCTGGGGTGATTGTCATTGCCCAGGAAACCTTGGATTTTCGGTGTGTGCGGATCTCACGCACATTTTGGTTACTCATCCCAGCATTCTCACTTCCCTGCGCTCCACCGGCGGTCGCCCGACCGGCTTCAGTGCACAAGGAACGCTCTCCTACCACTTATACAATAATAATAAAGTATAAATTCGCAGCTTCGGTACTATACTTGAGCCCCGGTACATTTTCGGCGCAAAATCTCTAAACTAGTAAGCTGTTACGCTATTTTTAAAGGATGGCTGCTTCTAAGCCAACCTCCTAGATGTCTAAGAAACTTCACTTCCTTTCCCACTGAGTATAGATTTAGGGACCTTAGCTTGCGATCTGGGCTGTTTCCCTTTTGAAATCCGACCTTAGCGCCGGATTTCTGACTGCTGTGATACGGTTGCGAGCATTCGGAGTTTGGTTGAATGACCTATCCCGAAGGACGGACATTCATTCAGTAGCTCTACCTCCCGCAACTAATAACACAACGCTAGCCCTCAAGCTATTTCGGAGAGAACCAGCTATAGCCAGACTCGATTGGAATTTCTCCGCTACGCACAAGTCATCCCGTGATGTTGAACGATCAGTGGGTGCGGGCCTCCCACAGTTTTTACGCTGTGTTCACCCTGCTCATGCGTAGGTCGTCTGGTTTCGGGTCTAATCCCTATGACATATTGGTCGCCGGTTAAGGCTCGCTTTCACTGTGCATTCCTCACAAAGTGAGTTGTGCTGCCATAGAAAATTAACTCGCTGGGTCGTTCTGCAAAAAGCACGCAGTCACCCGATTTTCATTTTATACTCTTGTATTATTGTCAACGTTAAAAACTTCATAAAGATATGATCTTTACAAATGCTTTTACATTTCAACAGTACAAAATGAAAATCAGGCTCCTACTCTTTGTTAGCGCATGGTTTCAGTTCTATTTCACCTCCCTCTACGGGATACTTTTCACCTTTCCCTCACGGTACTAGTTCACTATCGGTCTGAGACAATATTTAGTCTTGGAAGTTAGTGCTCCCGGATTCAGACAGGGTTTCTCCGGCCCCGCCCTACTTGAGAATAAACACATCCTTGATTTTTTTCTTTCACGTACGAGACTATTACTCTCTTTGGTTGCTCTTTCCAGAGCATTCTGCTAGAAAAAAAATCGCAGGACCTTGATCAAACAAGCATGTTTACCTCGCAACCCCAATCCTTGTAAACAAGAACTGGTTTAGACTGTTCCGTTTTCGCTCGCCACTACTCACGGAATCTCTATTGATTTCTATTCCTACAGGTACTAAGATGTTTCAATTCCCTGCGTTCGCTTCACTATCCTATGTATTCAGATAGTAATACTGCCTCAAAGGCAGTGGGTTTCCCCATTCGGACATCCCCGGATCATAGCTTGTTTAGCAGCTTCCCGAGGCTTATCGCAGCTAACGACGTCCTTCATCGCTCGTCTCAACCTAGGCATCCACCGTGCGCTCTATGTGTAACCTTTTTCTTTTGAATGGAATTGACAATAAGCAATCTCTTACTTATCTCAATTTCTGGTTGTTTGTGTAATTGCATTTCCTACATTTACATTGCTTCGTAAACATCCACCGTCTTTAATTCCGCACAACCGGTATGCATGTCTTTCGTATATGCAATTGTTAAAGTTCACCCTACTGCGGAAACAAGAAATATTGATCTCCATGTCTTCGCACTAGCTCCTAAATTTTTTACAAAAAGAAAATCGCTTTACAAGCGACTACCGTACAAAAAAATTGTACATATCTTCATCGCTTAAACTGTTTTGTGAGTATTTCTTTTTTGCTTTTCACGTGGTGAAAATTAATAATCAACTCCCCTTTTCACACGGTACGATTCATAGTAACAAGGACTCTTTTTCTTGTCAAGAGTCTTCTTTCTAAAATAAATACAAAGATCCCTTATTTTGTATCTTCCTGTGATACATAACGATTCATTTCCGCAACGAATTCTTTAAAGATCGTTTCTAACTTAAAAAAAGGTGGATCTCCATCTGCAGAGAGCACTTTCATGCGCGCTCGAATAATTGCCTCTTTTTGTTGATCCATGCTATAGGTTTGCCCTTTCTTATGCGACAGAATGATCACGAGATCGCGTATATACATGATCAAATCGATACATTGATCACAATCGCTATATTTTTTGATCAAGCGTTCTGTCACTACTTGTACATTATCAACTTGCATTACAGACTGTGTGAAATCACCATAGATCGTATTGAATACACTCTCATCAATGCCACTACTGACAGATAAACGGTAGATCTCTGAATATACAAGATTTTTTTCCATTTCCTGTGGAGACCATACACCAGAGCTTACACGCGTAAAAACTTCTTCCACAGACTCAATGTAATTCACAAAGGAACGCATCTCTTCGTATGCTTTATACTTATCACGCAATTCTGCAGCTACAAGACGCACATTCTCAATGTGTTGTTGCATGTGCACTGATTCTTGATGTGCCATATCATGGCCAGTCTCAACGGGTACTTCTTTTTTTGGCGTCGGACGCGCGCAGAGATTTTTTACTCTATTTTCTGGTGACTTTGTCGTTTGCATATCCTTGATCCATTGCGGTGTTTCGCGTACCTCTTTCTTCTTCTTTTTTTTATATGGAATTGTCATTTTATTTTTTGTTTATTTATACGTGACAAAAATAGAAAATCCTTTATTACACATCAATATTCTCAACGCTTTTTGCATGTGTTTGAATGAAATGACGACGTGGTGCTACTTCCGATCCCATGAGTAATTCAAAGACATTTTGTGCAGCTTCCGCATCTTCTACCGTTACCTGATACATACGGCGATGCACCGGATCCATTGTTGTATCCCACAGTTGTTCTGGATTCATTTCACCAAGACCTTTATAGCGTTGGATCTTGATACCGCCTGTTGCTTTCTGATCGTCCTCACTACCTGCAATGTCATTTTCGTTGACACCAAGTTTTTTCAGGAGAGCATTTTTTTGTTCTTCTGTATAAACGTAATGAATCGCTTTTCCTTTCTTGATCTGATAGAGCGGTGGCTGTGCAATGTAGATATGCCCACGCAAGATTAATTCTTCGAAATGACGATAGAAAAATGTCAATAGTAATGTCCGGATATGACTGCCATCGACATCAGCATCAGCCATGATAATGATCTTGTGATAGCGCAATTTTTCAAGATTAAGTCCCTCACCAATACCAACGCCAAGTGCAATGATCATTGGTTTGAGTGTGTCGGATTTTACGACTTTATCGATCGTTGTCTTCTCAACATTCATCAGTTTCCCACGTAGCGGTAAGATTGCTTGGAAATGACGATCGCGCCCTTGTTTCGCAGAGCCACCAGCAGAATCTCCCTCTACAATATAAAGTTCTGATTCTTCCGCCTTACGTGTACTACAATCTGCAAGCTTCCCAGGTAATGTCATCCCCTCTAATGCGCCCTTACGCAAAACAGCATCCTTGGCTGCACGTGCAGCGATCCGTGCACGCGCTGTCAGGAGACATTTTTCAATGATCGCTTTTGCAGCATTTGGATTTTCTTCCAAATATTCACTCAGAGCTTCACTCACAACAGTACTTGTCGCGCTCCGCGCTTCAGAATTACCAAGCTTTGCTTTTGTCTGTCCTTCAAATTGTGGATTTGCCAACTTTACACTAATAACGGCTGTCAAACCTTCACGCGCATCATCTGCAGTAAAAGAAGTTTCCTTTTCTTTGAGGATCTTGTGTTTTTTTGCATACGAATTGAGAACGCGTGTCAATGCGCTACGAAACCCTGCAACATGCATACCACCCTCTGGATTGTGAATATTATTCGCAAAGGCATGGAGATTTTCCTTAAAGCCATCTGTGTATTGCAATGATACTTCGACATAGATATCATCAACTGTTTTTTCAATATAAACTGGTTTTTCATGTTTGACCTCCTTATCTCGATTGAGAAATTTCACAAAGGAAATAATGCCAGCGTCAAAATAAAAGGCATGTTGCTTGGCTTTATATTGATCCTTTGCACCTGTTACTTCGCGGAGATCTTCGATCGTAATACGCATCCCTTTTGTGAGATAAGCTTGTTGCCGTAGATGTTTGACAATACGATCAAAACTATAATTTGTATCTGGGAAGATCTGTGAATCAGCCTTAAATGTGATCATTGTCCCAGTTTCATCTTTTCGTTTTGTTTTGCCAATTGCCTTCACTGTCTTAACTGGCTTTCCTCGCTTAAATTCTTGCATCCAGATCTTTCCGTCTCGACGCACTTCAGCACGTGTCCATTCTGACAATGCATTTACGACAGAGATTCCCACACCGTGCAATCCACCCGACACTTTATAGCCCGAATCATCACCACCAAATTTTCCACCCGCATGAAGGACGGTCATAACTGTTTCAAGCGTTGACTTTTTTGTCGTTGGGTGCTTTTCGACAGGGATACCACGACCATCATCACGGATCTCAACGATATTATCAGGCAAAATCTTTACATGACACATTGTCCCATAACCAGCCATTGCCTCATCGATACAGTTATCAGCCACCTCCCAGACCAAGTGATGCAATCCCTCGAGCGACGTACCACCAATATACATCCCTGGACGCTTTCGCACTGGATCAAGTCCTTCAAGAACTTGAATCGACTTTGCGCCATATTCTGTTTTCTTCGTTGTCTTCTTCCCACCTGCAACGTTATGCGTAGCATTGTGGGCAGGTGTTGTTTTTTTTGTAGCCATAATTTATGAACGTGTAAGAAAATATAATTCAATTAGGAGAATGCCAGCTGCAACAAGAAATGCAGCCCACCACACAAGAATACCGAGTTGTTGGAAAAAGATCAGGATCGTGATCAAAAGCGAAAGGAGAATGCCTTGGCGGAAACTCATATTCACCTCTACGACCGTTAGTGTATCATCTGTCATTCTACGCCATACAAATGTAAAGAGGAGAATACTGATGCCAGCAAAAAATAAAAAAAACGTCACGTAAAATAGGATTTGCCCGATCACACCAGAACTCTCTGGGTCAACAGACATCAGAACAACCACCCACGCGGTAAAGACCACGAGCGTGCTGAGTCGCACTCCCCAAAGATAGGATCTCAGTGTCATAGAATTTTCCTATTGATGTTTGTTTTTATACTTTCTTATTGTATCGCAAATAAGACCTTTCATCAAGTCACGTCGCTCGACGTGACTATGCAACAGTGCCATGGATACGATCTCTTCTAAGAATATAGTTAGGTAATATCTCATTCTTAATGACCCATTTAATGACCACATTAATATGGTCATTAACTTAAAAATATCAACTATGATCTACTTACCACCTTTTAAATACAAAGCTATTGACGACATATTTTCTCAGGCGTACAATAGAAGTGAAAGACCTTCAGAATAGGAAGTTGAATAACCCAATTTATTGGGCCATGGGACCCACCTGGATCTCAGGGAAAAATATATTTTTTTCCTTTGTCTATATTTTACGGGACCCATATGCTTCTTTGCATTGAGGGTCTTTTATTTTGTGAAGAAACACATTTAACAATGCGTTTTTAGGATATCTTAGTATAAATTCGTAGTTACTTTAATTTACTTTTTCCCCTCTGTTTGACCATTTGCCACGCAACAACCTTGAGAATAATATAAGCACCGCCAAAGACAATTAACTTTTTCCATTCGCCACTAGCCATACTTGCGTGGATGAGAACAAGAAAAAATACTGGATATGTGATCGCCTGTACTTTTTTCCAATGACGTCGTAAATACCCAACTGCACGATTGTTTGATGTCACAGCAAGAAGTGTCATACCGAGCATTGCAACAGCGCCATAAAAGAGGTGATACCCAAGATCAAAATAAAGAATTGTTTGTGTAAGATCTTGTACATAGATAAACCCTGCCGTATGGAAAAAAGCAAGCCAAAAGATCGCGATGCCTAATTGCCGCCGAAATCCCAAAATAATTCTAAGAGATCGCCACTGCGTGATCGTCGCAAGTGGACTGATAAAAAGAATGATGATCAGTAAGATCATCGCAGCTTTCCCGAGAAGACGAAAGACTTCAGCATCGGGTACAGCGAAACTAATAACCAGAAGTGTTAATGGAAGAATCCAATAGCACAAGATATCGAGGATTTTCTTAACATTCTGTAAGTCGCATTTCATCATTATCATTTTATAAGTTATGTCATGTTCTATTAAGTATAACGCATTTCGTATTATTTTTCTTGCATATACAAAAATGAAAGTTTTTCGGATCAAATACGTATGATAGAATAGGATACACTTATTACTATAACTATTTCAATGAATAAAAAAACGATTACCCTTTTCAAAAAGATTTCTTTATCCTCTTTTCTCGTTGCCCTCGCTGCACCAACACTCAGCGGTTGCACGAGCGACACGGATCAAAGTAAGACTATACCATCATATGAACCATCAGCAACCACTTCTGCATCATCAGAAATAACAGCACCCTCATCGAATCCTAGCGACGACCTATCTGTCATAGCGATCACCGACGCAGATATCACAGTAGATGAAGCTCGTTGCATTGGCTGTGGAAAATGCCCGCGCTTCGCACCAGAGAACTTTGCAATGGATCCACTTACTGGCAAAGCCATCGTCATATCCCAAGATAATGCCAGTGATACAGACGTACAACGTGCAAAATCAGCCTGCCCTACAAATGCGATCCAAGTATAGATAAATTTGAATAAAAAAACCGGCCACAATGCATTTGCACTGAGCCGGTGTGTTTGTATTCCTAGAAAGTTTCTAAGTCTGATCAAATTTATAGTATCGCGGGACAGTTACGATACCTGATTCATCAACGTGGAATCCACGCGCTTTGTCCTCCTCATGGTCTCGACCAATTATTGTATGCGGTGGAATATAAACATTTTTATCAATAATAACACGGTGAAGATCACATCCCCGATCAACGTTTACGTTATCAAAAAGAATTGTCTGATCCACATTTGATTCAGTGATAACGCATTCTCGACCAACAACAGTGAAATTTGTATGTGACCCCTCAACTTGACACCCGCCACTAAGCATCGTGGCATCGATCTGGTTCTTCTCCCCAATAGAGCGAAAAGGATCAAGGTCATCAGCAAGAAATCTAATCTTCCAATCACGATTCCTCAGATTTACAGGTGGCACAGGGTCAAGCATCTTCATGTGAAGGCTATGATAATCACGTAATGTTCCAACGTCTTCCCAGTAAAATTTCTCATCTCCAGGAAGCATCATACTACTCATATCGTAAGCATACACATCGCCTGCTGAAATGATTGTAGGAATAATTTCCCCACCGAAGTCATGCATTGTTCGATCATCGTTTAATATCTCAATCAAATAATCCCGATAAACAATATAATTTCCTAACGATGCAAGAACCATATCTGGACGTCCAGGCACAGGAACTGGCACAGCATCTGGATTTTCATCGCTCCCAGGCTTTTCTTGAAAGTCGATTACTTTCCCAGAATCATCCACAACGACTATACCAAACTGATAGGCACGAGAAATTGGAACAGGCATTACCGCCACTGTGAACCGAGAGGGTGATTCGACATGACATTGAAGAAAGGGGTTAACATCAAACTTCGTAATATGATCACCTGCCCAAATGCCAACAATATCTGATTCGTGCTCCCGTAGTTGCCACAATGATTGTCGTACAGCATCGGCAGTTCCCTGATAAAAATTTCCCAAAGTTCTTTGCGATGGTGGAACATAATCAAATGTTCCAAATTCGCGACCCCAGCCTTTTGAAAGATAATTGGTCATTGGCTGCGCGCCGTATTGCAACAATGCGGAAACATGTTTGCATCCAGAATTTAACAAGTTCGACATAATAAAATCGACGATCCGATATTTACTAGAAAAACTAACAGCTGGCTTCGCTCTTTCATGATGAAATGGATCATATCTTGTCAAATAATGCAGACGTGATCCATGCCCTCCTAACATCACCAAATTGGTCATGCTTGTAGCCAGTGAACAAGTGATCCTAGCCCTCTTTTTCTTTGACATCTTTTTCTCCCATTGGAAATAGTTTTGCGTTTCTGTCATTCGAGTTGTTCAAATAACTAGAGTGACACTACAACAATTTTACGTACTCGTCAAGCTTTGGTTGCACCATTTTTCAATCATCATCCAGTTGTTACGTAGCAACGATTGTCATAGAGTAAATAAATTTTCACAATAAAACCCGTCGTCGCATAAGCCTAGTGGGTTTCACCCACCGAAGCCAAAGCTATGGCGAGACAAAGGCAGGGCATTTTCTCAAGTCCGCCCTTGAATAAAAATGGTTCCATAGAAAATATTATATCTTATAATTATGAAAAAATAGCCCTTTCTTGTACATAAATGACTTAAGCTCTACGCATTCACCCAATTTCATAACTGGCAAAACATTATTTGACCAATATGTACATGCATCAGAAAGCCCCGCAAACAACATCCAGTCATTAAGAATTTTCCTATCAATTGAAATGATTCGCTCATAACCGTTTAAGAAACTATGAAAAGCATCATGATTAACGTCATCCGCACCATCTGGATATGACCACTCCATAAGACTAAGTGCAAAGTCTTTCATTGGATGACCATAACATGCCCAGTCAAAGTCAAGGATGCCTGTAATATTAGAGCCTTTATTCATAACATTACTAGGCCTGTAATCATTATGAATTAACTGATAGTGGTTTGTATGTTGCTGTGCAAATGAAACAACTTTTTTTAATTGATCTAGAATTTCTATACCGTTTTTCGTCTTTTTTAAGATCATCTCCTCATAAGAAAGAAATTTAACAATCTCTGTAAACATATCACGCTCTCGCAGTTCCTCAACATTAAGCATTTGAACCGCTTTATGAAACATAGCAAGCTCTTCTCCAGCATTTGCAATTATTTCTAACGATGGCCATGTATTTTTATCTAAAGTTATCACTGTGCCACTGAGCCATTTCATAACAACAACGGACTTTGATTCAATAAGTACAACTCTACTCCCTGATTTTGACATCAAAAAACTAGCGCATGGAACATTACACTGCTGTAATAGTGCTATGATTTCACCCTCTGTCCGCACTTCAGGCAAACTAGCATGCTTACTTATTCTTACAGCATAATCACCATCAGCAGATTTTAGCGTGTACAACAAATTATCATCAGACTCGCGATATAAACTTATATCACCTTCAATATCATATTCTAATTTAATAACATTTTGAATAATTTGCAAATACATAAATTTATTTCATTAAATTAAATGCTTTACCGACAGAACGAAAAACTTCATCCTCAGCTACAAATAAGGAAACTGTAAAATCTTGAAGATTCTGCATTTTACTCTCGATAGTATTTTCTCATTATTCCACAATATAACTCACTATCTCATCTGGTATATTACATTTTTCAATATCTCCTTTTTCTGCATACTTTATTAATCGTCCTATTTCTCCAATCATTCTATTCCACTGATATTTTCTCTCTTCATTATTAAGTTCTGTATAACTAATATTTGGAGGACAGCAAAGCACATCTATATTCCTCGTATTCTTCATAAATGTTGCTAAGATTCTGCGCATATGAAAAGGCTTTGAAACTGCTATAACCTTTTTGACCTGATCAGTAGCACAAATATGCTCGTGTGCAAAAATAACATTCTCCAACGTATTCGTTGAATTTGTTTCAATGAAAATATTCTTCTTAGGAACACCTCTTTCTACTAGATATTTTTTTATCAGTTCTGCTTCACTAATTTGATTCCTCTGCTTAGCTAATTCTTTTCCGACTCCGCCAGCTATATAAATATTTTTAACTACATTATTCTCGAAAAGATTGAATGCCTTTCCCCATATTTCTGGCATTGTAATGCCACCAAAAAGAAAAAGTAGATCAGCTTTTTTTGGCTCATCATTAATTGATAAATATTCATACATTATTTCAAATCTTCTTCTATTCATTATATAATAACTACTATACCATAAAAAATCCTCAGGTTATTACTTAGAGTATCGAAAAGTCTTCAATTCTTTGAGTTTGAATAAAGTGACCTATCAGTTCAATCTATATTGTCATGACCTACTAACCAACGGTGTAAAGATAATCAATCTCCCTCCATCAATATACGCACCACAGACCTTGGTAACTCGTCATGAATTCCATCCGCATATAGATAAGCCTCTAAGATCTCATTCAGTCTTAACTATTTTATACTTATACTGAAATATTGAGTGTGGGCCTTTTTATATTAAAATTTCCATACCATCATACGCTATAGTCTGTTGTGAAAACATTGCCTGAAAATCATCGTGTGATAAATTCTGATATGATCCAATATTTGTAAGAATGAGTTGCGGACCATCGATACTTGTAAACAGTTTTGGAAACTGATCTTTTTGAACATGTGTTAAATCATCATCAATATCTGATGCAAGATATGTGGCATCAATTGTAGCATAATCAGATGTAGATAATTTCTCACTAGTATGATCTGGAATGCTTGAAAAATCAGAGAGATACGCAAAGGCTTTGCCAGTTTCAAGATTCTTAAAAATAAACCCATGTGTCTCCTCTACATGATTCACTGGCACTGGTGTAATTTCAACATTATCAATTACAAAAGTCTTAAATGATTCGAAAACTGAAAAATTGACATTGATATGTCCCATACTATTCTCTTGCCATTCTTTCGTTACTCTATTTCCATAGACACGGAGAGAGTTCTTTTCCGCAAACCAATCCAGATCCAAAAGACCAAAAAGATGATCCCAGTGCCAATGACTAACAAGTACTGCATCTGGCCTTGTAAGTTTATACTTCCAAGACTGTAAGCGTATATCTGGCGTTACTTCCACCAAAATATTTTTACCATTATGAGTCTGCACAAGAAGTGATGTTCGGAAACGGAAATCTTTACTTCCCCATTCCACCGATTTACTAATCTCATCATCCCCAAAAGGAGCTGGCACGCCCTGCCAACTACCGCTTCCCAGAAAAGTTATCTTTGTATCTATCATACAGCATAGATTACCTCAAATACTTTCTTGTTAGTTCGATTATCTTTTTATCCTAGCACTCCTACCAAATGCGTCAATTTGAAGGTGGTATTAGACGTCCAATACTCTTACAACTAGTTATTTAAAGCATATTTTTTAGGACAATAATGAATTTTTTAAATTGGTGTCTATTACACCAAATGATGACCTAATTATCAAATACTACTTTATATACAAAAAACCGCTCAATAGAGCGATTTTAATTTTGCGGGGACGACCGGGCTCGAACCGGCGACCTTCTGCGTGACAGGCAGACGCTCTAACCAGCTGAGCTACGCCCCCAATGCAATATTTTCGATCTTTATTTTTAATTTTACACCGTACCAGGGGTGAGATTCGAACTCACGACCGCAGGCTTATGAGTCCTGTGCTCTAACCAGCTGAGCTACCCTGGCGTATGAGCGCATCAAGTCAGAAGTCACTAAAGTCAAAAATAACACATACAAGACTTTATTAACTTTTCACTTTTGACTCACTTGTTGCGGGGGCAGGATTTGAACCTGCGACCTGGTGGTTATGAGCCACCCGAGCTGCCAGACTGCTCTACCCCGCTATATTTTTTCAACTTCTCTTTTCCACATCCTGATTTCCAATATTTTTCTCTCTTTCTCGCCAATACTCTATTTACGCATTCTTCAATTCTCAACACTCTAACAATCTCTCTATTTTTTGTTGATCTTGTTTTTCCATATTGATGCTCTTTTATACGCCTCGTTAGGTCCTTTGTCATTCCTACGTATATTCTACGATCTTTAAATATCAAAGCATATATTATGTACATATGAATTTGTGGTTACCTGCCTGCCGGCAGGCAGGTGAGCCACCCGAGCATCCCTTCTACGGGACGCAGGCTGCCAGACTGCTCTACCCCGCTATAAACCTGTCTGCGTAAGTTGTGTATGCACAGGCGGATATATACTTCACTAGTGTATAGAAAAAATAGCACGCCGTCAATACGTCACTATAGATTTGCATTCACAAACTCTACGCGGCCTTCTGATGTTGCTCATACTCCGTCTCTTCGAGTCGCATCTCAATTTCACGAAGCATAAATGGTCGATATTAAGAAATTTTTCTCTCCGTCAGATTTTCTTTGTCTTTGCGTAATTTTCGTCTACCAATTTCCTTCGATGCAATTTGTATATTTTCAACAGTAGACATAATGATGATCTTAATGATTATTATTGGGATCTCAGTATATATACGTCTCTACACCAACACACCGATATTTTTGAGGAATGCTTCCACGTCATCCAATACTTTTTCTGTTTGTTCACGATCAATGACATAATGTTCATCATGAACGATCGCATTCCGCAATTGATGTGCAGCACGGATATCTTCGATTTGTGCAAATTGCATCGTATCCACATTTTCTAACTTCTCTGTCAAATTGGCACCACGATATCCAACATGACTCAATCCTTTATCAAGAATGTAATCTGCCTCCAAGATCGCGAGCTTATATTGTGACACCGTACCACGAGATAAACGTGAACGTATTTGCGCCCATTGTTTACGATCTTTTTTCTTCAAGACGGTCACGTCCGCACCACGGAATTGTTTGCGAATATCTGCAACAGAATCATGGAGATAGAGAACAAGGATAATATCAACGATCAGAACAGTGACATAAACTGCCATAAAAACTTTAAACACATAAAACCACCCTGAGTCTCCGATACTCTGAAGCACATTTTGAATCCATTCTAAGAATTCCATGAAAACATTTGATTATGATAATTAAACAGTCTCAAACGTATGTACAGCATTCAGTAGTCCTTCTTCATCAAACCATTTTCCCATCAGTTGCCCACCAATTGGCAGACCTTCACTTTCAGTATTGATCGGAAAGGAAATTGCCGGCACGCCTGACAAATTTGCTGTCACAGTAAAAATGTCTGAGAGATACATCGTGAGAGGATCGTCTGTTTTTTCTCCAACTTTGAAAGCAGTTTCTGGTGTTGTTGGTGTAAAGATATAATCAACTTTTTTATACACATCCTCAAAATCTTTACGAATCAATGTGCGTACTTTCTGCGCTTTTTTGTAATATGCATCATAATAACCAGCACTTAGTATATATGTTCCGAGCATCAGACGTCGTTTCACTTCTGGACCAAAGCCATATTGTCGCGAATCCATATACTGCTCGATCACTGATCCTGCATCTCGTCCATCGCGACCCTCATGGTCATTTGCACGCATCCCATAACGAATACTATCGATCCGTGCTAGATTTGAACTCAGCTCCGCTGGCATAATGATATAGTAGACAGGCAATCCATATTCTGCATGTGGCAAAGAGATTTCTTCGATCTTTGCACCAAGTTCTTTATATTTTTCAATAGAATTCATAAAAGATTCTTTGACATCATCTGCAATACCTTCTTTCAAAAGATCATAAGGGACACCAATTTTGGCGCCTTTGACATCGCCGCGTAGATAGTCTTCATATTTTTTATCACTACTCTTGGCACTTGTCGCGTCATGTTCATCATGTCCAGAGATTCGTGACAACACGATCGCAACATCCTCTGCACTTGTGGCAATTGGTCCAACCTGATCAAGACTTGAGCCCATTGCGATCACGCCATAACGCGAAACGCGGCCATACGTCGGCTTCAGACCAACAGTGCCACAAAATGACGATGGTTGACGGATAGAGCCACCAGTGTCCGTTCCAAGTGCCCAGACAGCCTCTCCACTAGCAACAGATGCGACACTCCCGCCACTTGAACCACCAGCAACATGCTGAATATCTCGTGGATTTTTTGTGATCTGATAAGCGCTATTTTCTGTACTGGAACCACAAGCAAATTCATCAAGGTTTGTCTTTCCAAGAACGATCGCATCTGCGTCACCAACACGTTTGGTTACCGTTGCATCATACGGCGCAATATAGTTGTCAAGACTGCGTGATGCTGCCGTTGTACGTCCGCCTTTAACACAAATATTATCTTTCAGCGCGCAGGGGATCCCCGCAAGCAGATCAATTTCTTCACCATTTTTTATTTTTGCATCAACAGCTGCAGCATCCTTCAGTGCTTTTTGAGCATCAATCGTCAAAAAAGCTTCGATCTGGGGATCTTTTTCTTCAATGGTCTTCAAGTGTTTTTCTGTTAGTTGTACAGATGTCACATCGCCAGAAATAATTTTTTCGTGTAATTCTTTGATCATAATTATGACAAAACGCTTTTAACTTTTATGTATCCATCCTGACTTTGTGGCATGTTTTCATGTATGATCTTTTTTCCTTCTGCATCAAATTCCTTCGCTTGATCTTGTCGATATACATTGGTCATACCCGTAATGTGACCAATCTCTTCAACATTATCCGTATCAACTTCCTGTAATTTTTCGAAATACGACAAAACGGCAGAAAGATCTTTCTGATAACTTGTAATATCTTCATCTGTTACACCAATACGCGCTAACTCTGAAATTTTTTGTACATCTTCCTTTGTTAGTTCCATAACTGCTAAAGATTACGAATTAAGGATACTTTCCTTGCGCTACGCCCTCCTCACTTTATAAGTATATAATACAGCGGAATAGACAATCAATCAATGCTGTGCTGTTACATGATCATGTAAAATCGCACGAAAGACTTCGCCCTCCATCAGATTATTATGATCACACTCCTCGATCGATACAAGATCTTTTCACTGTAATTTGGGAAATAATGTGATCATATATTATTGCACTATAGTGAGAAATTCTTCTTCCGTAAGAATTGTCACACCAAGTGCTTCTGCTTTTGCCAACTTTGACCCCGCTTTTTCACCTGCGATCACATAATCCGTTTTCTTACTAACACTCGATACGATTTTTCCCCCAGCACTACGCACCGATTCTTTTGCTTCCTCTCGTGAAAGTGTTGGTAATGTACCCGTAAGGATAAATGTTTTGCCCTTTACGTTATTTGTTGTTGGAAGTTTATCGCTGGATACTGTGATCGTGACACCTGCAGTATCCATCTTTTCAAGGATTTTTTGATTGTGCTCATCATCAAACCACCGTACAATACTCTCTGCAGCTTTTTCGCCAATACCGTCAACGCTCGTCCACTGTTCTACCGTGATCATAGAGAAAGAAACTTTTAGATCATCAATGGTCCAGATACTTTTTTCTCTTTGTTCTTTATTCTCTGTTACTTGTTCTTTTTTTTGTGCAATCAAGATTGCCGTCTCCTCTCCAACAAAACGAATGCCAAGTGCAAAAAGAAACTTCTCAAGCGCCACATTTTTACTTGCATTGATCGAGGCGATCAAATTCTCTGCCGATTTATCTGCAAAGCGCTCCAATGGCTTCAGATCACCAATTGTCAATTCAAAAAGATCACCAGGATCCGACACAAGGCCTTCATTCATCAATTGCTCCACGATCATTTCTCCCATACCATCAATATTCATCCCCTTGCGTGAGACAAAATGACGAATACGCTCTTTCTGGATCCCAAAGGAATTTTTATCCTTACAGTAATACGCCGCACTCTGTTCTTCCCCTTTGACACCAATCGTCTCTTTTGCAATAGCGCCACAGCAGATCTCTTTGCATGCTTTTTTCATATCGAAAGACTTTTCTTTCCCTGTCCGCAAACCCTCCATCACAGAAATTACTTCTGGAATAATATCTCCTGCTTTTTGGATCACAACAGTATCACCAAGTTTTAAGCCTAAACGCACAATTTCATCTTCATTGTGTAGCGTCGCACGACTCACTGTTGTCCCTGCTACACGCACGGGACGCAGATGCGCTACTGGCGTCAAAACACCAGTGCGACCTACCTGTACAGAAATATCTTCCACAACAGTTGTCACTTGTTCTGCGGGAAATTTATAAGCAATCCCCCATCGCGGTGCTTTTCCTGTATATCCTAGTGTGTCCTGAATTTTCTTGCTATTAACTTTTATCACGATCCCATCAACAGCATATTCTTGTTGATTACGCTTATCTACCCACGAGTGGTACATCGCTTCGATCACATCAATATCTTTACACAATTGATAGTGTGTATTCACACGAAAATGAAACTTTTGCAAAACTTCTAGTTCCTCAATCTGCGTCTGCGGTTGTGTCACCACTTTCGACTTTCGACCTACCTCGCCGGCAGGCAGGCTTTCGACTTTCGACTCTGTAGTGCTTTCTATATCATAAATAAAAGAATCAAGACGACGTGCTGCTACAACTTTTGGATCAAGCTGCCGCATGGAGCCAGCTGCCGCATTACGCACATTTGCAAAAAGTGCCTCACCATTTTTCTCACGTTCTTGATTGACACGTGCTAATTCTTTTTCATGCATCCAGATCTCCCCGACAGCCGTCATATCTACTTTTTCTGGCAGCGTCAGCGGAATTGAACGGATCGTTTTGACATTTTCTGTCACATTCTCACCAACAGCACCGTCACCACGTGTCGCACCTGTTACTAATGTGCCATTTTCATACGTCAAAATGATCTTGAGCCCATCGATCTTCACTTCACAACAATACTCGATCGGCTCATCTTTTAACGAAGTCTCTTTTGCGATCATACGACGCACCTTTTCATCCCATTTGACAAGTTCATCATAATCAAAGAGATCATTAAATGACCACTGCCGAAAAGTATGTGGCACTTTTGCAAAAGTATCGATCACCGCTCCACCAACACGCTTTGTTGGACTCGTCGCATGAGCAAATGCAGGGTAGATCTCTTCCAACGCAGACAACTCAGCGAAAAGCGCATCATATGCCTCATCAGAAATCTCTGGTGCATCCAAGACATTATAGAGATGATTATGCTTCTCTAGTTCTTGTGAGAGCTTTATAATGCGCTCTCGCGCTTCTTTTTTTGTCAGTTCTTTCTTCATATCACTTCTCTATTCACTATTTTGAAGTTAAATTTCCACATCGCAACATTATTACGATCCTTACATCTGCTCGCAGTATAACAAAAAAACTCCCTTTATGGGAGCTTTGTAGAAATATTATTCTTAAGGGCCACATACTGGCTTACCGCCACCATCTCCTTGTTTACACAAAGTTGTAACATCTTCCTGACTCAATACACGATCATAAATGCGGATATCATCCATCTGCCCAATGAAGTGATTTAATCCATCATCTGCTTGATCACGTCCAATGATCAAAGACTCGTCATTGGTGATTGAGCCATCATCTGACCTAATATCCATAAAGCCTTCATTTTTTCCATTTTTATATATAATCGCGTTACTATCTCGATCAAATGTCACAGATATATGCTGCCACTCATTTGTAGCAATCTCAACGATATCTTCATCAACTGTTCTTGTGCTATTATCTCCCAAACTTATTGAAAGTAGGTCGCTATCCGCTTTATACACCGCAAAATGTTTTTGTCCACCAAACCCTTTTTGAATGAATTTCATCTTTCCAGATTCTACTGGTCGTATCCACATGGATACCGAAAAATTATTCTTTCCGAAATCAAGGGCATCATCATCATCAACACGCAGATATTCGTTTGGGGATCCTTCTTTATCACCATCCTTATCTATATTAAACTCCATTCCCCAGTGATCATCATCATCAATATCCGATGTTGCAATACCATTACCATCTGAACTATCTACTGGATCACCATCCTTGTCCAATTCTGTGCCATACCATGACACACCACTATTATAGCTCGACTTATTACTCCCGCCTGGATGCATTCTCTCATTGGATTCTTCGCATCCTGAATCATCGTGACCACTCGGACAAAGATATGCTGAAAGTCCATTTGTGCTATTATCTGCGACTCTTTGAACTGCTCCATACTCCCCATCAGCATCTTTAGACAACTGATAATCCTCAAAATCCCAAAAGGCGACAATACCACGCTCAATTGCAGCGCCCATATCAATACGTAAAGCACGCGTTGCAAGTCTATCTTCGCCAACAGCTTTGAACGCAAGGATATCCGCAAGAGTTTGTTCCTCCGTCACAGGATCCGTCTCACTATCATCACAACTCACTGGCCCAAGATCTGTCCCATCTGAATCTTTTGCAATAGCCACGATATAGATATCTTGCACTGGGTCTGTTAAATGAAGTACATAATCTCCAGATTCATCACAGTCACTATCGATACTAGCACTATTAGCAACTACTTTGAGATTTGCAACGAATTCATGATACAGTTGACTTTGATCGGAAGCAGCTCTAAACTCTCTCAAAACAAATTCCAAGCCACTATCTGCACCCTGGATCGCAGAGACAGACGAACGCGTGATCGATGCAGCTCTTCGATCTGTGAGTGTCGTTGTCGAAAGCGCGAGCGCTGTCACAAGGATCAATGACATAATGATCAGTGTAAAAACAAGAATTGATCCTTTTTTTGCTTTTTTCATAATTATTTCAATTTATATAATTCTTTAGAACTCTATTATCGCTCAATTAATTATAGAGAGATACCAGCATTCGGATAGTCACGCAGAGAAACAGTCGATTGGATATAGAGTTTTTCTGATTTATTTCCATTACTCACACCACCCTCTGGTGTGATCACCAAAGAAGTTGTGATCGCACCAACGGTCACACAATTAACATCTCCACAATTACTTGCAGATCTGCTTCCTGCTGTCATTTTTCCATCAAATCTTCCTGTAACTTCGCCAATTGTCAGATCAACAGCAGAATTCATTGAACCAGATGGAGGACCAGAAGTGTCACATTCACCCGCCTTCATTGAGGAATTATCCTTTTCCTTTTGCATCGTCAATGCAGCACTCTCAAATGCAAATACGAAACATTTGCCCTGTGAATGGTCATATGCATATATTTTCGTTTCTTCAATATCATTCACTTGACTTGTTCGCAATGTCTTTGCGATAAAATTAAGTGTGAATTGTGCATTCTCAAGGTTTTTTTGCACTTCTCGTGCAGTACGATATGCTACGATCTCACGTGTAAAGATCGTCACGACAGATGTCATGATCAAAGCAAATATAAAAATTGATATCATTAATTCAATTAGCGTAAATCCTGCTAGAGATCGTCGTTTTAGTGATAAAAAATTTATTTTTTTGTGATCATTATTCTGCATGAAATTCTTTCTTAAAAATGTTTTTTATGACGTCAGCCAACCACTTAACGTACCTTGTGCATAAGCACATCTACTATCTGTGGTACAGTTCTCTATATCATCTGGTGGCGCTGATCCATCCCAAGAAACAAGACTATGAACGATCGCACTATCATCATCAGGATCATTAGTTGTCCCATTATTGTCATAATCAATAATAATACGTCGATAAAAGCGTGTTGGATCACCACTATTATTATTAGCAGTATAAACATATTGATCCTTTTCATCTATGAGTAACTGCAATTCATTATCCTGGTTAGAACGTTTAAGATTAAAGGACTTTGTGTCATCATCATATCCCTTAATATAATAATGATTTTCACCATTATAAAAACTATCAAATGGTTCTAAATCTGAAGGTGTACATTCTTCACGTGTACAATAGGTATATTTTGCTGTATTTGTATCTCGCACATTATGTACTATTTCAATACCTTCCTGCGCTAATTGTGCTGCAATGATCGTATCACGTGCATCAAATGATACACGCATATTACTTACGATCAATGCTGTCGCAGCAACGATCCCCACAAGCAAAAGAAATGACGAGATCATTACTTCGCCGATCGAAAAGCCTTTTTTATTGTGCAAATTTTGGAAATTCATATTATTATAAGACTGTCTTAGAATGATCGACTTTTATAGATTTTAATTACACGGATTATTGATCCCATTCTCTGCGATCTGTCCATTTGGATGAATGCAAATATAGAATATTTTTTCACTATCTCCAGTTTTTTTCAATTGTATCTGACCAATAGTATCCAAATCAAATTGATTCCCATCATTTGTGCTTGCTATAATCGTGCCATGTGGCACAGTGAATGTAATTTGGGATAAATCATTTGAATCGTCAATACGTTTAACATCATATTCAAGTATATATGAATGCAGAGTATCTCTCTCTTCACACTTATCGTCATCATTAATAACCCATCTCTTTACTGCATAGTTCTTCCCCTCAAACTCCAGTACAAATTGACATGAACGTTCGCTCTCACGCGCATAGCCAGTTAGAGCATTGTTCTGTACTTCGCGAAGCGCAGCTGTCACACCCCGACCGGCAGCTGTCAATTCTCGATTTTCGCGATCACCATAGATCGCGATGAACATCACCATCGTCATGATCGCTATAATTGCGATCGCGATGATCAATTCGATCATCGTAAATCCTTTTTTTGATCTCATATGTATCATTTCAACAGTATATCTTTAGTGTCTTTATTATAACATACTTATGGATAATCAGGCACAAGAAACGATCACACTTGACCAAACAGTCACAACTGCACTCACATAGCCTGTTCTCACTATTTTTGTGACGATAACATATTTACAGTATCAGCGGTGTCACAAGTGATGGCATATAGGTCTCTATACAAAGCGCACAAAATAAACCAAAGATCAAAAAAGGTGCGAATGGTACTTGCGTCTTGAGCGTCCCACGTGACAGAGCCATCATACTGATACCAATCACTGAGCCACTCAAAAAGGCAATCAAAAAAGCAACGAGTGTATACGGCCACCCTAGTAATATGCCTATAGTCAGTGCAATATACGCATCTCCTGCGCCCATCCACTGCTCATGTGAATACACAGTAAGCGTATAAAAAAAGAGAAACATACTGCCACCAACGATCAAACCTGTAACAGTATTACTTCCCCATGATAAAAGAGAGACTTCGTTCACAAGATCTTGTAATACAACAATGATCACAGAGAGAACGATCGCGATCCATGCTGGGATCATTGGGATCTCCATATGCTTCAGATCATAAACAAAAATGATCACAAGAATACTGATAAGCCCAGCCATAAGTAGTGAAATGACCCATGTCAAAGTTTGCGTTGACACAAATTGTGGCGTAATGAGCAATGCAAATAAAAAACCTGTTATTAATTCAACAAATGGATACTGCCATGAGATTTTTTTTTGACAATAGCGACATTTTCCACGCAATAGCACAAAACTCACCACTGGCACATTATCATACCACATCAGTTGATGCCTGCATTTTGGGCAATGAGAGCGACCTCGGACAAAAGATTCTTCACTTTTCAGACGGAGGATCACGACATTACAAAAACTTCCAACGATCAAACCAAGTACAAAAAGAAGAAATAAGACCATCTCATCAAAATTTAGACATATTTAGCGATCTTGTCTGCATGCACCTTTTACTAGTTCATTATATGAACATCCATCAGGTGTGCAAAGCATATTGCATCCTCGACAATACCATAGTTGACTCGGATCACTTGCCTGCACAGTTGTCAATTCCCATGACCCATCTATTCTCTTGATCTGATACACCATTGCTCTATCATTACACTGCCTTGGTAGTACAGGAAATTTCTCCTCAGTATCACAAATTGCAATACCTGCTGATCCAGAATGAAGTACGGGATTATTTTGCGACTCACAAATATACAATTCCGTACGCACTTCTTTCATTATTCCTTCGTACGAAATAATCGCTGTATTATTGTGAATATGATGAAAAATAGTACCCGTAAAAATAAGTGCTACTAGAGCGAGAATACCACCAGAAACTATCATTTCAAGGGTTGAGAATCCTTTTTTTGTTTGAGATATCATTTATTGTATTATAGCATATGAACACAATATTACATATCAGAAAATTGCTTTTATTTAATAAACTTTCCTTGTGATCTACTTTTATTTTACAAAAAACAGTGTATATAACACTGTTCTTTGACTAAATCCCTTTTATGCAATAAAACTAAGGACACATAGGTTCTTAATTTCGGTTAGTTGTCAGTTTTAACACAACCCGTTTCTGTACATGTCAGTGTGAATCCCACTCCTGTACCACCATCACTAGTTGCTGTGTATGAGAAATTATCGCTACTTATGTGATCAACAGAGCCCCATTCTCCACCATTATCGCTAATATCTGGCCACACTGGTGCCCCGTCTACTCCTAGATCACCACTACAAATCTCACTTCCAGGATTAGGCGTATTAATTTCGTTACCAATTGTATCAAGACACGTTACCGCAGCTGCTACTGTAGAAGATACAGATGATTGTACGGCAACATTTCTCGCCTTCTGACGTGCGCTGTTCAAAGATACCAATATGATCGAAGCCAAAATACCGATGATCGCAATAACGATCAAGAGTTCTATTAATGTAAAACCTTTTTTCATTTTGTTTTCACCATCCTTCCTACTTTTGTTTTTTATTGTACAGTGAATATCGCAAAAGATTTGATCTACTCAATCCGATATATTACAAAGGAGTTGACAGATCACTGATCTCCAGATCTGGAGTCCTGAAATACATTTCAGAACACTGAATTTTTTTACGATTTACTGACATTTATTATTATACACCACAATCAGACAATATGCACAAAATATTACAATGTCTCCCTAGCAAAAGATAAGGGTACACTCTATGCACATAAGAAATCCTAATCAATATTCTTGTATCCTTACATCACAACCGAAAGATCTTTTTTCTGAAGACTCCTTTTTTAATGAATATTCAATTTCTATACGATCTGAGAGAGTGAGATTTCTTTTCTTCATAAACACTTTGTTATACAATTAACGATTTATTGTATCAAAGTATTCGGTTCAATTCTAGAAACCAACATACTATAAATTTGTATTTATACATGATGCATCTAGTGCACAAAAAAACAACATATTCATGTTGTTTTTTTGTATGATCAAAATTCTTATTTCTCACTCCTAAATTCTATTCATTACAACTGATCTGCAATATTATAGATCGGCATCAAAACAGAAAAGACAAGAAGTCCAACACCGATACCAAGAATAACGATCAGAATCGGTTCAATAAGAGAGCTCATATTTCGTGTAATTTGTTCTACTTCTTTGCGATAAAAATCTGCGACACGATCAAGAATTTCATCTAGCTTTCCTGTCTCTTCACCAACCTTGATCATACGTGAAACAATTGGGGGTATATCATCTGATTTGGAAAATGTCGTATAAATATCACCGCCACCCTTTACATCTTTTGCAGCTGTAAGAATGATCTTTCGATAGACACTATTACCAACGACATCTGCAACAATGATAAGAGAACGAACGATTGGAATCCCTCCAGAAAGCAGGACTGCTAGATTTTCAGAAAATCGCGTAATATAGATATAACGGAAAAGCGTTCCCACAATCGGTAATTTGATCTTCATTCGATCCCACTCACGACGCCCATCATCTGTACGCACATAGTAAAAGACGGAAAAGATAAGTGCTATAAAGAAAATGATCACGACCCACCAATAAGTTTGCATGAAATCACCAATCGAGATCATCACTTGCGTATACCATGGAATGTCGGCAACGATATCTTCGATGACTTGTGTCAGCCGTGGCAAGATAAATGTCATAGTTATAAATCCAATGATCAATGCTACAGAAATGACAAAAATTGGGTACATGAGGGCACCCTTCACTTTTTGATTTAATTCATAAGAATTTTCAATATTTTTTGTCACATATTCAATTGCCCCTTGTAAATTTCCAGAAACCTCACCAGAACGGATCATGCTCACCATCAATGGTGTAAAAACCTCAGGATGCTTCGAAAGAGCTTCTGACACTGTCATACCATCTTCGATATCTGCAGCGAGATCATTAATAACCATTCGCATGTATGCATTATCTGTCTGTTCTCCAATCGTTTTAAGAGCAGGCACAACTGGCACCTTTGCTGTAACCAATGCTGCTAATTCACGAAAAAATAGCATCAATGTTTTGGCATCAGGACTTTCGATCATGCGACGAAAGTCCTCCACAAATCGTGAGCGCTTCGCCTCCTCTTCAACGACAAGAGGGATCATTTTGTTTTTCTGAAGAAGTTGTATGGCCATTTGACGATCAAGGGCTTCAATAACGCCATGTTTAATCGCTCCTTGCTCTGTTTTTGCTTTAAAATGAAATTTCATAAAATACTTTTAGTCTTAATCCTCAATATTTATTTGATCCCCTTTCCCAATTAACATTTGTACATATTCCCTATTTTTGGCATAGGTCATTGCTGAGTCAAGTGTGATCACGCCTTGTTGCACAAGGGCTGCAAGAGATTTATCAAGAGAGATCATCCCCTCCTTCATGCTTGTCTCAATGACAGTGTCAATTTGATAGGTCTTATTCTCACGAATCAAATTTTCCACAGCATGATTCTTGATCATGATCTCCACCGCCGGAATACGACCACCATTTATGTGTGGCAAAAGGCGTTGAGAAAAAACACCAAGAAGAACACTTGAGAGTTGCGAGCGAATCTGATTTTGTTGATGCGATGGGAAAATATCAATAATACGATCAATAGTCTGTGCTGCATCGTTCGTATGCAATGTACCGAAAATAAGGTGACCAGTTTCTGCCGCAGTAATTGCCGTACTAATCGTTTCATGATCACGCATCTCACCAATCAAAATAACATTTGTATCTTCACGTAGTGCCGCTCGAAGCGCATCTGGAAAAGTACGCGCATCTTGACCAATTTCCCGCTGATTGATTATACAACGATCCTGCTGGTACATATATTCAATAGGATCTTCAATTGTGACGATATGATTTTCCTTCGAATGATTGATATAGTCAATCATCGCAGCGAGAGTTGTTGATTTTCCATGTCCCACAGGTCCAGTAACGAGGAAAAGTCCCTGTGCAAAATTTGTAAAGTTATAAAGAATCGAAGGGATATTCAATGTATCCAAACCGCGAATCTCACTATTGATCACGCGCATCACGATACCAACAAACCCTTTTTGATAAAAAATATTAACACGAAAACGAATTTTATCTTCAAAGTTATACGAAAGATCAACCTGCCCATCATCCACAAGTGCTTTCTTCTGTTCTTCTGAAAGCATATATTCACCAATTGCCTTTGTATTCTCTGGTGTCAGCATATCTTCTTGCGACAATGGCATAAGCTTTCCATCAATACGCAATGTTGGATAACGTCCCACTGCCATATGAAGATCCGAAGCTCCCTGTTGTGCTGCAAGACGAAGATAATTCTTTAATTTTTGTTCAATATGCATTTTTATTTTGATTTTATATTATGTGATTCTCAATTTGTCTAGATGTATTTCTGAATTTTTGTAAGCACTTCGGATGGCGTGAAGTGCGACTTGATCAAATAATCATTCGCTCCCATTTGAACAGCCCGTTCGATATCATCTTTTTGCGAAAGATTTGTAAGCATAATAATAGGGATCTCTTTCCATACGTCATTTTCTTTCAAAACCTTTAAAACATCAAATCCATCCATGTATGGCATAACAATATCGAGTAAGATCAGATCTGGAATAAGTTGATGCTCTTTGAGTTGCTTTACTGCTTCTCTGCCATTACTAGCTAATGTCACATCATACCCAGCCTCAGATAATTTCACATCATAAATGTCAAGGATGAACGAATCATCTTCTACAAGGAGGAGTTTTTTCTGCGTTGCTTCCGTCTGCTCCATAAAATTACATACTAAAAATTATCTTACAATTCTTATTGGCAAGTATACCACAAGACATGAATTTTGACCAAGATTTTTATATCTTTTCATCATCAATTTCATCAATATTTCCGCCGATAGACAGACTTCCTTCTGTCACTCTTTCTAGTTCTGACAGTGTTGTTAAGCCAAGAAGAGTTTTCATCAATCCATCTTGTTTCATCGTGACCATATGGACACTCTCAGCATATTGTTCGAGAGCAGGACCACTTCCTTCGCGCTCGAT
>JAUVJK010000015.1 GCA_030592425.1 Candidatus Moraniibacteriota bacterium | reverse complement strand
AGAGGTTGTCTATGAGTCGATGAACAAGGCACTTGAAAAACAGGGCGTGATCTTTTGTGACATGGATACAGCAGTGAGAAAATATCCACAGATCGTCAAAAAATATTTGAGCACACTCATCCCACCATCTGATAATAAATTTGCTGCACTTAATTCTGCTGTATGGTCTGGTGGCTCCTTTGTCTATGTGCCAAAAGGCGTGCACGTCTCACTGCCCCTCCAAGCATACTTCCGGATCAATACAGAGCGTTTTGGTCAGTTTGAGCGTACATTGATTATCGCCGATGAAGGGGCAAGTGTGCATTACATCGAAGGGTGTACTGCGCCAGTTTATTCTACCGATTCACTCCATAGCGCTGTTGTTGAGGTCTTTGCCCTCAAAAATGCAAAGGTGCGTTACACAACAGTCCAAAACTGGAGCAATAATGTCTACAACCTCGTCACAAAACGAGCAGAAGCAAAAGCAGGCGCGACTGTTGAATGGGTTGACTGTAATATCGGCTCTGGTGTCACGATGAAATACCCTGCTGTACACCTCACGGGCCGTGGTGCACGCGGTGAAGTCCTTTCCATCGCTCTTGCAGGAAAAGGCCAGACGCAGGACGCTGGCGCAAAAATGGTCCACCTCGCACCAGATACAACGTCTCGTGTCATCTCTAAATCCATCGCCAAAGATGGTGGGAAAAGTAGCTATCGCGGACTCATTTTTGCAAGTTCAAAAGCAAAGAATGCCCAGAGTTTTGTGCAATGTGATGCACTCCTCTTTGATGATCGATCCCAATCAAATACATACCCAACGATCAAATCTAGTGCACCCAATGCAACGATCGAACATGAAGCGACTGTCGAGCGCATCGGTGATGAAAAAATGTTCGCTCTCATGAGTCGTGGTCTCAGTGAGTCAGAAGCACGAAGCCTCATCGTTAATGGTTTCATCGATGAAGTAACACGCGAGATTCCCCTCGAATACTCGATCGAACTCTATCGACTCATTAATATGGAAATGGAAGGCTCCGTAGGATAGCCGATTATCAATTTCTAATGACGAATTTCTAATGACGAAACAATACACAGACATTTCGAATGATAATAAAAAACTTTATCGGATTACAAAATCTGGTGAGCATGTTTTCTTTTTGCATAATCGCAGCGATGACATCACTTTTTCAATCGAGAAAAAAGGTGCGCATGTTATGATCTATGGACTCTACGAAGGCACGAAGAATGATACTTTTACGCTGCGCACAACACAACTCCACAAAGCACCGCACACATCATCGCAAACACTCATCAAAGGGGTCTTCTCTGGTGCATCACACTTCTCTTATGATGGATTGATCCGTATTGAGAAAAAAGCACAGCATACAGCAGCCCACCTTACGAATCGTAACCTCATCCTCTCATCAAAAGCGATCGTACACACACAGCCAATACTCGAGATCCTCCCGCAGGATGTGATCTGTACACACGCAGCAACGGTCGGTGCTCCAAATGAGGAACAGATCAATTTTTTGGTCTCTCGTGGCATGCACAAAAAAACCGCCACACGATTGATCGTGGACGGCTTCAAGAATGAACTATTCAGTCATCTCCCTACTGCGTAAGGTTACCAATGACAAATGTCTCAAATTTTGCAAAACCCTTTGGATCGTGTTTTGCAACTTGTTTAAAGATCTGCGTTGCATCTTTTCCACATGCAAGTGCAAGATTATCATCACCACCAGGATGTACGCCAAACCAGTCCGTCACGTTGGCAACTTTTCCATCGACAACAGTCCAACAATCCTCTGGAGTACTATGTTGTGTGACTTCTGCAAACGTATACACTTGCATTGCCGGTTCATCACTGTCTACAGAAATAGCTTCCTGTTGTACAATTACTTCTCCCTGTACTGTATTATTGATCATTGCTTCCTCAAGATCCTTGAGGTCATCTCCACTACCGCCAGTATTGTCATCACCACATCCTGCAAGTGTTGCGACGCCAACAACAAGGATAAATGTATATATTATTTTCATAAAATTTCTTATAATTAATTATTTACTTCGTTGAAAAGATCAATATACTCATCATAACCTTCTTTCTCTAGATCCGCTACAGGCACAAACCGCATCGCAGCTGAGTTCATACAGTACCGGAGTCCCCCACGATCTTCTGGACCATCTGGAAACACATGTCCAATGTGATTATCCCCATAACGTGACCTGATCTCTGTGCGTGTTGCAAAAAGTGTACGATCCTCTTCCTCTATAATATATGCTGTGGAAATCGGTTTTACAAATGATGGCCATCCTGTCCCAGAATCAAATTTATCCGTCGAACTATACAGTGGCTCTCCGGATACAATATCAACATAAATCCCCGCTTCCTTATTGCTGTCATAAGTATTATCAAAAGGCTTCTCTGTCCCATCCTTTTGCGTCACTTTATACTGCAACACTGTCAGCTCCTTCTTCAGTTGTTCATCTGACGGCTTCTGGAAACTCTGATACTTTGGATCTCCATCCTCCATTGCATCTTCACTCTCGCTTGCATGGTGTTGCACTTCTTTGAGCTGATCACCCCACGTCTCATCAATATAGTCATTACGCCCAGAACCATTACGATAATATTCATATCGCTTTGGATTCTTTTTATAATAATCCTGATGATAATCCTCCGCAAGAAAAAATTTATCGAACGCAACAATTGGCGTGACGATCGGTTGATCAAAAACACCTGAGTCTTCGAGATCTTTCTTTGATCGCTCTGCAATCTCTTTCTGCTGCTGATCATGATAATAGATTCCCGTTGCATATTGTTCTCCACGATCCCCGAACTGACCATCAGCATCTGTCGGGTTCGCATGTCGCCAAAAAACATCAAGTAATTGCGTATAAGTCACTTTCTGTGGATCATAGAACACCTGTACTGCTTCACGGTGCCCTGTGATCCCAGATGAAACCTCGTGATAGGATGGATTATCCGTCTGCCCATCCGTATATCCACTAACGACCTCGATCACTCCCTCTGTTTTCTCAAAATCTGATTCACTGCACCAAAAACACCCACCAGCAAATGTTGCGACAGTATATGCAGAAAAACTGTCCACATCAGTATTGCGTACATCATGATTGCTCGTGCGATATTGATGATAAAAATAATATACTGTTGCACCGACGATGAAAGCAATGAACAAATAGATCATAATTTTTTTGATCATAGAATTTAGATTTAATAATAAAAAGAAGACAATGTTATTTATTGGTATTCATAGTATACCATAAAAAAACGATGTAAAGTTATCTTTACACCACCACAGAGAACTTTCTTTGATCATGACATTTCTTTCCTTTTCATATCGGATCTTCGCTCATCAAGAGTGATTGCACCGTATGAGAGATATTATCTTCATCAAGCTCTGCATCTCTCAATAATTCTGCGCGCGTACCGTGTGATAAGTAACGATCAGGAAGACCGAGATTGGTCACTGTCACAGACAGATCCTCACGCATAATGAATTCATCCACACTACTTCCCGCGCCGCCCATGATGGCGTTATCCTCAACTGTCACAAAGTGATCGTGTGTACTCGCGAGCGCGCAAAGAAGTTTTTCATCAAGCGGTTTCACAAAACGCATATCAACAAGCGTTACATCAGCACTTTGCGCAACACTATGACACTTATCAAGAAGTGCGCCAAAGGAAAGAATTGCAATCTTTTGCCCCTGTCGCACAACGCGTGCAATACCTAGTGCGATCTTCTCCTCTTTGCATTTCTTTTTTTCTTCCATCGCTTCATCACGCGGATAACGCACTGCTACAGGACCATTATAGTCATAACCAAATGTCAGCATCGCCTTACATTCCTCTCCGCTCGATGGTGCCATCACAACCATTCCTGGAATACACCGCAAAAAGGAAAGATCAAAACTTCCTGCATGTGTTGCACCATCTGGTCCAACGGGTCCCGCACGATCGATCGCAAAGAGAACGTCTAAATTTTGGATCGCCACATCATGGATCACTTGGTCATATGCTCGTTGTAAAAAAGTAGAGTAAATCGCAACAACTGGCTTTTTTCCCTCACATGCAAGTCCTGCAGCAAATGTAACCGCATGTTGTTCTGCAATCCCAACATCATGAAACCGTTGTGGAAAAGTATTGTGGAATTTTGCGAGCCCTGATCCCTCACACATCGCTGGCGTCACAACATGTAACTGTTCATCTTCCTTTGCCTGGTCAATGATCCATGCAGAAAAAATATCTGTGTACGTCACTTGTTTAATGCTACTGCTATTTTTCTTTCCTGTTGTCGGATCAAAAGAAGAGACAGCATGAAGAGCTAAAGCATCTTTTTCCGCAGGAACACACCCCTTCCCTTTTTTTGTCACAATATGCAGTAGACGTGGACCACGCAATTGCTTTAAATTTCTCAGGATTTCCGTCAATGTATCAACGTCATTACCATCAACAGGGCCAAAGTATTCAAATCCCATTTCTTCAAAGAGTGTACTTGGTGTCACAAGTCCTTTCGCTTGTTCTTCAACGCGCATTGCCATTTCCTTAGCATTGGGAATCTTACCGAGAACATCGCGTCCTTTTGATCGAAGTTTTGTATAAGATGGTGACGAGATCAAACGTGTCAGATACTTCGTCATCGCACCAACATTTGGTGAGATTGACATACGGTTATCATTGAGGATCACGAGAACATTTGCACCAGCGTCCCCCGCATGATCAAGTGCCTCAAAAGCCATCCCTCCAGTGAGAGCACCATCACCAATCACAGCAATTACACACGGCGGCTCTTTTTCTCCTCGATGCGCCAATGCCATACCAACTGCAGCCGAGATCGATGTCGAAGAATGTCCTGTGCCAAAAGCATCATAGATACTCTCACTACGCTTTGGGAATGGTGAAAGGCCACCCTGCTGACGAATTGTCTGCAATTGATCCTTGCGTCCCGAAAGGATTTTGTGAGGATATGCTTGATGACCGACATCCCATACAACTTTGTCTGTCGGTAGATCAAAAATGTAATGTAATGCAACTGTCAGTTCGACAACACCAAGATTAGATCCAAAATGCCCACCATTTTTTGCAACGGTCTTGATCAGGAATTGTCGCACATCATCGCTAAGCGCCGTCAGTTGTTCATTTTTAAGTGTGTGAACGTCCTGTGAAGAGTTAATTGTATCTAAAATTGGATAAAATGTCTTATTTTTCATATAAACGATTGTAACACTCTCATATAACTCTTGTACACCTTTGACTTAATGCCAGAGATAAAATACAGTAAAGATTATATGAATAGCATAACTATCAAAAAAGATTTTGCGATCTTCACACAACAACCAGAGTTGAGCTATCTTGATTCGGCAGCAACATCCCTTACACCGCGATGTGTTGTCGACAAGATCATTGAGTATTATGAACAATATAATGCTAATATTGCACGTGGTGTTTATGATCTAAGTGAAAAAGCAACAGCAGAATATGAAGAATCCCGCAGAGCTACAGCTACATTTCTTGGAGCGCAGGAAGAAGAGATCATTTTTACAAGTGGCACAACGATGTCACTGAATATGGTCGCACATGGACTACAACACACGTTAAAAGATGATGCTAATATTGTCGTTACAGCAATGGAACATCATGCAAATTATGTCCCGTGGCAACGAATGAGTCGAAAGTTACTAGTCGAAAGTCAAAAGGATGCTACTAAGGGTGATGACATTTTCCGCGTCGTCGACATTACTTCTGATGGCGCAATCGATACCAATGACCTTGCGAAAAAAATTGATAAAAATACGGCAATCTTTGCACTGACACATGTCTCCAATGTTCTTGGCACGATCAATCCCGTCAAAGATCTGGTTGTTCAAGCGAGAAAGATCAACCCTAACATTATTGTCATTGTTGATGCAGCGCAGAGTGCGCCACACCAAAAAATTAATGTACGAGATCTTGATTGTGATTTTCTTGCACTAAGCACCCACAAAATGTATGGCCCAACTGGTGTTGGTATACTTTATGGCAAAAAAGAACGCTTAGAGCAATTAGAACCCTTCATCACTGGCGGTGAAATGGTTGCGCGAGTTTCCCACAAGAAGACAACGTACAAACCATTGCCATATCGTCTCGAAGCAGGAACACCGCATATTGCTGGCGTGATCGCATTCAAGGAAGCAATTACTTACATTACGAACATTAGCTTTGATGTGATCCATGCACATGAACAAGAACTCATCTCCTATGCATTAACAGAACTTTCTGAACAATTTGGTGATAACATTACAATCTATGGACCACAAAAGCCTTATGATCGCACTAGTCTTCTAAGTTTTACACTGGGAAACATTCACCCTCACGATATCGCATCCATTCTCAATACAGAATCTCATATTGCAGTTCGTGCCGGCCAACACTGCGCAATGCCTCTGCATATTGATACGCTCGGCATTCCTGCGACAGCACGCGCGAGCTTTAGTATTTACAATGATAAAAATGATGTTGACACACTCATTGTTGGACTCAAAAAAGTGCAAGAAGTTTTTATGAAATAATTTCTCTTTCACATTTCCATTTACCGATTCACAAATTACAAAAAAATGAATATCTATCAGGAACAGATCATGGAACATTTCCATCACCCTTCTCATCATGGAACGCTCGACGCTCCCACACATTCTTATAGTGCAAATAATCCGACGTGTGGCGATGAGATCAATATTGACATGATCATCAACGATGACGTAATCACAAAAGTCGCCTTTAACGGTGAAGGTTGTGCAATTTCACAAGCTACAGCATCAATGCTCCTTGAGAAGATTGCTGACAAAAAGATTACGATCCTTCAAAAAATAACTGTGGAAGATATCACGGATTTGATTGGTGTTGAGCTAAGTCCAAATCGCCTCAAATGTGCACTTCTTTCCCTTGAAACAGCCCAAAAAGCGCTTTCACACCCAACAGATTCATCCCTCACATAGTAAAAGATTTTTACTTTTACTATTCTATGATAAAATAAGGAAGCTTTAATATAATAACTATTAATACTATGGACGTTCAAGATCAAGATAAACCATCTGGACCAGTGACTGTTGGAGAACTTGAGATCATCGTGGACCGTGATGGTTGCATTGGCGCAAGCGCCTGTATTCCACCAGCAGATAAAACATTTGCATTGGATGATGAAGGGAAGGCAGTTATCCTTACAACAGCATCTCAAGAGGAAGAAGCAGATATTGTTGATGCAGCGCGCGCATGCCCTGTTCTTGCGATCAAAGTAATGAAAAATGGTGAAGATCTTGTGTAGAAATACACCTTTAAAAAAGCATTGGCTTCACAGCTGATGCTTTTTTGTGTATAAATAAGAATATGGAAAAATATACAAAAGATACTAACCTGATCACAGCTCTTAGTACAGTCCAAGATCCGGAGCTCCATCTTCCTATCACAGAAATGGGCCTTATCTATGGTGCTGAGATCGACAAAAAAGGTCTTGCAAAGATCACAATGACACTCACGACGATTGGTTGTCCCTTAATTGACGTCATTCAAGATGATATCAAAGCGGCACTAAAGAATATAACAGGTGTCAAAGATATTAGTATAGAAATCACATTTGAACCACCATGGAACCCCGACATGATGAGCGAGGAAGCGCGTATCGAAGTTGGTCTCCCTGTGTAGATCTGATCATATTAAAAAATCACCTATTTTTACAAGGGTAATTTTTCTATTGTCACACTACCTATTTTCTACAAACGGACACAGATCCTTAATGAAACATCATGTTCACGTGCGAAGATCGCAACATGTGACATAAGGGCACTATTCTCACAGATAATGCCTTTTATATTTTTTGATCAAATGAGATCCATATTTCTCTAATTTCAATCGTGATACCGTTTCAATACGATATGAAAAATTGTATTGAGAGCACATAACGACGCGACAATAGAAATATAATTGTAAGATGCGCCAAATCCCAAAGATGTAGAATAACCTATTTAACGATTCTCCCTGCCATAAGACACTGTGTACCAATTTGTAAAGAGAACTATTCAGCTGTTGCAAATTCTTGTATACGTCAAAATTAGACATCATTACAACTCATTCTATTTCATCAAAGAAAAAAAGCTTGTCTTATCCATATTAAAATGACTTTTGTCTTCTATTTCTTTGCATTGATCAAGGCCTCGATCGTATTCCATTGCCGCTCTCGTTCATAGAGAGGTCGTTCATCAGCGTCATAGACGCCTGTCGCCTCTTCAAATGTCTCACGCCCTTCATCTTGATAAAAGATACCCATTGGAAGCATGTCTTCCTCAAGCGCTCGTACAAATGCCATTTGACGATCTGAAGTATCGTGCTGTACATCAAGTTCGTAAACACGATCTTGAAACCATTTATAAGTATTTACTTTATTGAAAACAACACACGCTTGAAAAATATCTACAATTGAAAATCCCTTATGTGCGATTGCTGCCGAAATGATCTTCTGTGCATGTTCAGGATCTCCAGCATTAGCTCGTGCGACAAAAGAAGCATTGAGAGAAAGAGACAGCGCAAGTGGATTGATCGGATCAACATAAACACCCTGTGGCTGTGTCGGTGTCACCAAGCCTTTCTCTGATGTTGGTGAGGCTTGTCCTTTTGTTAAGCCATAGATCATATTATTATGAACAATTACTGTGATATTCACATTGCGACGCACAGTATGGATAAAATGATTACCACCTTCACCATACACATCTCCATCACCACTTGTTACAACGACTGTAAGTCTCGGATTAGCAGCCTTAATGCCTGTTGCAACAGGAAGTGCACGACCATGCAGACCATTGAACATATTTGTTTTAACATATTGTGGCAGTTTGGCTGCCTGCCCGATACCAGAAACAAGCACGAGATCCTTTGGATCGATAGCAAGATCATCACGCAATGACTTTTTTAACATTTGTAAGATCGGAAAATTACCACAGCCAGGACACCAAGCAATATCTGTTTCATGTGGCATATCAAATTCATTTGTATTTTTTTGTGCGAGTGCCATATTTATATTTTCTTAAATTGTGAAGTAAGGTATTCGACAGAGAAAGGCTTGCCATTGGAACGATTAATCCGACCAGTGATGGTACATTTTGTCTCTACCTCAAGGAGATTTGCAAATTGTCCTGTCTCATTATTCTCACACACGATCAATTTCTTTCCCTGTGCAAGGATCTTTTTCGTACTATTGTGGAGTGGATAAAGTTGTGAAAAGTGAGCAACCGCTAATTTCTTTTTTCCACTTCGTTCCAATGCTTCTTTGGCGACATGATAATTAGATCCCCATACTACAACAAGTTGCGTATAATCCTTTGGACCTATTACCTCAGGAGCAAACGCTACCTTAGCAAGAGCTACTGCTTTCTTATATAACCGTTTCTGTGTCATTGCATCACGCATATCATGATCCTCTGTGATGTGACCACTTTCATCATGCTCGTCACTATCAACACATACAAATCCCTTTCCATATCCAGGAATGCCACGCGGAGAGATGCCATTATCTGTTAATTCATATCGTTGATAGTCACTCTTTGTCTCGATAACATGATTTTTATCTTTTGATTCCTTTAAATCTGTTGACTCGATTGTTGAAAGAAGATCAACAAAATATTGATCTGTCAAGATTATTACTGGCACTTGATATTCATCTGCAAGATCCATCGCATGCGCAGTAATCTTATATGCTTGCATCAATGAACCTGGCGCAAAGATTATACGTGGAAACTCTCCATGCCCAGCATAGCGCACTAGATTGAGATCTTCTTGCCCTGTACGTGTTGGTAACCCTGTTGCTGGTCCAGGTCGCTGCGCAAGATGAAGTACAAGTGGTATTTCAGTAATTCCAGCGAGACTCACTGCCTCTGTCATAAGCGCAAAACCACCACCAGATGTAGTAATGATGCCACGCGCTCCAGCATACCATGCCCCCAAGTTCATATTGATCGCACCAATCTCATCCGTTGCCTGCTCTGCGAGGACACCACATTCTTTCCCATGTTGTGCAAGAAATGTCAACAAACCCGTCGATGGTGACATTGGGTAGGATGAGCAAAAATTGCAGCCACCAGCAAGTGCACCAAAACCAACAGCTTCAATGCCCGTCAAAAATACAGCCTCTTTTACCGCTTCATCTTTTTCAATAGTAAATGTGATCTCATGCGTAAAAGCAAGATGCTCACCGATCTTGAACCCACGCATCAGTGCATCAATATTCTTTGCAACGATCTCATCCCCTTTTCGTGAAAAGAATGAGCGAATATAATCTTCTGCGATTGCACGATCAGACTGCATCATGCCAAGAACAACACCTGCTGCAACAGTATTTGCAAAGATACGATTACCAACATCATGTGCAATTTCCAATAGTGGTACATCCAATAGTTTATAATCTGTCTCAAGACGCTTCTGCTCACCGATGATAATCGTTTCTTTCGAGAGACGATCTGCACAATGCGGAATTGATGATTTATCAAGAGGCAAAAAAAGATCAATACGATCAACAAATGCACGCCGGTCATTCGAAGAGATTCGTACTTCTGTTGAGTTTGTCCCACCACGTACGCGTGACATATATTCTTTTACCGCAAAGACGTGGTAACCTTGTAATTTCAGAATATGCGTCAAAAGATACTCAATTGACTGGATACCTTGTCCTGCCTGTCCACTAATAACAATCGATAGATCGTCTTTAATATGATGTGCCATGATTATTAATTTTTATATTTGTGATAATGCTAGTATACCACATTTCAGAACAAGGAGTTAGGAATAAAGAGATTGGAAATAGAAAATCAAATAAATAATACTACTTCAATTAACGCCTAAAAGTAAGAAGAATATCATAAAAAATGATCATCACCAAAGCAATGATCATCTTTTATAAGCGTTATACTTCTAAGTGATAAAACGTTTACAATTATTCCTTAATTTTTTCTTTTCCTCCTTTTTTACAGATGCCTACTTTGCATGTTTTCACACCAAAAAGCGAATAAAGGGGACAAAAATTAACAAGGCCCGTGATCAGAGGGATCAATCCGATGAGTCCCCACCAACTTTTTGTAAAATGTCCCATTGCAAGGATAAAGATCCCAATCCCAATACGAATCGCTTTATCTGGCTGTCCAACATTCATTGCCATAATTAATTATTAATAATAAAACCTCTTTTAATTTGTCGTGTCTTCAGTTAATTCTTTTTTTACCTCTTCAAACTCATTTTCTACTTCTTTAAGTTGTTTTTTTGTGCTTTTGATCAATGCCGCGCCTTCTTTTACTTTTGTTAGGCCTTTTTCTACATCTACTTCATCTTGTGCATCAAACCATGCAACAATTTCCTCAAGTTCTTTGAGTGATGTTGTGAGATTTTTTTTGTCTGTTACTTTTGTCATAATCTAATATTTAGAAGTTAAGTTTTGGGAATTAGTAATTGGAAGTGAATAGAAGATAGTTGATAGCAAATACACTATAGTACATTACAATTTCAACAACTAGAACATTTACAACACTTCTGATTCCACTATACCATCGCTCAGACGTGTTTTCAAATGTGTACCCGTAGAGACATCAGCTATGCGACGTACAATTTTTCCTTTACTATCTGTTGTAATCGTATAGCCAAGACTCAATTGCCGTTTTGGGTCATTCTGCACAAGCGACTTCTCATAAAATGATAATTTTTGTGAAAGTTCAGCAATTCTCTGCCCGATCATTTCCGCAGAAAGTGCAAAAAAATGGAACAGCTCCGTAACATACGATTTGATCGTCGTGAAATATTCTGTGCTTCGGTGTTGCGCATTATCAATTGTTTCGTTGGCATGTCGCATCGTTTCACTATATGACTCGATAATAGAACGCTCCTGCTGTCCAATGCGTTCCACGGCATTATCCCAACTGATTCGCACCTCTTGAGCTGCTGCTGTTGGCGTACTCACACCGAGATCAGCAATAAGTGTCGTCAATGTCTCGTCCTGTTCATGGCCAATTCCGGCAATCACAGGTACGGGAAAATCTGCAAGAGCACGAACAAGCTTTTCGTTATTAAATGCCTGTAAACTCTCGAGACTTCCGCCACCACGCGTAATCACAAGAAGATCAAGATCTTTATTTGCTAGCGTATTCACCGCCGACAAAAGTTCTTGCGTTGCACGCGCACCTTCTACAGTCGATGGGCAAAAGGCAATCTTATAGCCAAACTTTCCCACGTTCATCGTAAAATCACCAATAGCTGCGCCTGTTGGCGATGTGATCAATCCAATCTTTTGTGGCAATTCTGGCAGTGTTCGCTTTCTTTCTAGTGCCATCAATCCTTCACCTTCTAGTTTTTTCTTTAATTTATCATATGCTTTTTTGAGAGCTCCCTCACCTGCGACTTCTACAAATGACCCAATTACACTAAAGCCATATCGTGCGTGATGTTGTGGACTGCCTGTCACGATAACCTCGAGACCATCCTCAAGATGAACACTAGATAGATCATACGCATTGCGAAAGATACTACACCGTATAATCGCTTCTTCATCTTTCAATTCAAAGTATGCGTGTCCATTTTGATTTCTTTTGAATCCAATGATCTCCCCTCGAATCCTTATTTCACCAAAATACGAACGAATGATCTGATTGAATCTTGTCAAAAATTCACTTACAGAGATCGCCGTATCTTCTGCTTTGTCTTGTGTGATCTCCCCCGTCTGTACATCAACATTTTGTGGCGCATTCACTTGCGAAGTATGTCCATCAGAAAGAATATCATTGATCAACTGCGCTTCATCAAACAAACTAGGATCTTCTTTCTGTATTTCTTGAGGTAAAATACGTCTCTGTTTCTGTTTTAAGTCCTCTTCTTTTTCAATTTGAAAGTTATTTGTTTTTTGTGATTTTGAATTTACTCCTTCCACCTCTCCCTGCGCCTGTTGAATGATCGCCATCAACTCTCCGCTATACTTCCGCACTTTCACCGGACCGACGCCTTTGATCGCCAAGAGCTCCTCATCATTTTGTGGTCGCTTCTTTGCGATCTCTTTAAGAGATCCAAAAGGTAAGACTCTATACGGTTCAATACCCTCTTGCACCGCCTGCGTTTTTTGCCACTGTGAAAGTTGATTGAGAAGAGTCATTTTCTAGGAGTTAAGAATTAGGACGTAGGGAAACATGAAAGATTAGAGTGCAATTAGAATTAGCACACTTTTTAGGCTGTGAATTCTTTTACTGTAGCACTTTTTTGGTCAAAATAGCGAATAATCGTTTTATGTATATGCAGATCGATCTTTACCTCACAAAAAGAGTTCTCCTTCTGCCAATAAAGAATTAATTGATTCTTTGGAGATTTCTTCCTCAAGAAAACACCGTCAAATGAAGGCTGTGTATTACGAAAACGCATCAAACGCATCAATCGCTTTACCACGGGTCGTTTCATCTCCTCTTTGATCTCATCGAGCGAATAACTATGTCGATTGATATCACGTCCAATACCAGTTCTCTCCAATCGATCAATATCATTTTTACCTGCAAACAAACCGACATAATAGACTTGTGGTATTCCTGGAATAAAAAATTGGATCGCACGTGCTGCAATATACATATCATCGTCTTCATCGAGGGCACTGAAGTATGTAACATTCAACTGATAGACGTCAACATTTTGTGCATTTTCACCAGATGCACGCATTGCCGCATTGCCGCCTTTCTTGTTAACATGTACTATGATCGCTTCAATTTCTGAGCTCGTGAGAAGACCTTCAACGTCCGGCACCGGCAGACCATCATGCGTATCAAGGATTGTGATCATATTGTTTGATCGAAGTTGCAGCCACCGCACAAGATGACAATGACACCCTGAAAAGAGCGCTTGCAACACCAAGAGTGGCAATTGAAAATCATACACGTAATCAACACCATTCCTTCCAGAGAGATCTAATTGTGTACAGTAGTCACTATGCACTTCAGGAAGAATCTTCACGCCATGGCGATGTGCGATCTCAGAAAGTGATGCAATCAGATCGTATGTTTCTGGAAGAAGAAAATTATTAGTCCCACGACGTTTACACGCATAGCCCACCGCATCGAGACGTATGAGCGAAATGCCATTTTGGGCTGCGTGGACGATCGCATCACGAAACATTTTTCGTACACTAGGATTGCTCACATCTAGATCGATTTGATCCTTGGAGAAAGTACACCACAGATAACGTGTTGTTTTGTTCGCAAAAGTAAAAGGAATAAAAGGACTTCCTGGTCGTGGTCGATAAATTTTCTTCAGAAGCATGCGATTAACACCCTGTTTGTGAAAAATGATATCAATTTTCCGTGCACGCTTCATCAATAATTCAATTGGTCGTATCACATAATTCTCAAGCAATTGTTGAAACCTTCGTGATCCATAATGCATATCTACATGCGCATTTTGCTCATTTTCATGATAGTGACGTGGAATATGATGTGAAAATTTATTTGCACCAATGAAATAATCACTGTAAGGAGAATACTCTGCGCGCGCCATGTAATCCTTAAAAAGCTCAGACTCTGAAGAAATGTGATTAACCATCAAATCGCTCATCACCCTATAGTTTTTTGTGATCTGTAAAATATCCTCCCACGTCCCAAATGCTGGATCTACCTTCATGTGCGTCAGTGGAGTGAATCCTCGATCAGCACTCGAAGGATAAAACGGCAAAATATGCACACCGCCGACAGCATCTGTAATATGATTATCTAAAACAGCGCTGAGTTCCGAAAGGTTATCTCCCAAACTATCGGGATAGGTAATCAATTGAATCGTATTTTCTTTTAGCATATTTTTTACACTCTATCAAATACATTCTTTCATACTACAAGTATACACCACTCAGTTATTCCGGCCCACCGGCTGTACGTATGTAATTTCTCGATAAAACAAGAGAAACTATTCATAAAAAAGTTTACAAACAGCAGTACTCTTATTTCTGATCACAATCGAAGAATAGGTGATTCGATCCACCTGTTAATGCGGCATCGATTGGATCTGAAAGATTATCTTGTGTGATCTTCATAACGTTGGATCAATATTTTCAAATATTATATTGTTAGTAATTTTTCTGACTTTTTCAAATTTTTCTTGAGAATCGATCGTCCACACAAGTATTGGGATCTTTTTCTTTTTATGCAATGATGCAAAATAATGATAGGGGAAACACTTATCTTCATAACTAATGAAATCTGGATACTGTTTCTGTATATACCATTTTATTCGTAACATCCATCGCTTGATCGAAATACGAACACGCTTTGACGGAGAACATTGAATGACCTGGCCAATGGCAGCATAAGGAGCATGACGCAGAAACCACAAGACACTTAACGGATTAAATGACTGTAATGCATAAACGCCTTGATAAAAAGCAAGTATGTCTCGCACTTTCTTTTCTAGTTGCCCAACACGCCCCTTGTTCTTTATCTCGATCAATATAGGGACACGACCATCGATTAATTTCAATACTTCAAGCAATGTCGGCACCTTTTCTTGCGTCTTTGAGATATGCAAGTCATTTATTTCTAAATATGAAACATCCTTGAGCATCCTTGTATCACCCGTTAGCCTCTTGAGGTTCTCATCATGAAAAACGACAATCTCCCCATCAGCAAGCATCCGCACATCACATTCGATTGGATAGCCCTGCGCAATCGCTTTTTCAAATGCAAGAAGTGAATTTTCAGGCGCTATTTTACCATCGTGCAATCCGCGATGTGCAATTGGTCTTTGTGTCAGCCATGCAAGTTCTTTTTTCATTGTGGTTCTATTTCTTATTTATATTCCTTGACACGTCGCTCGACACGGTCGTTTCGTGAACGACGTGTCTCACGAGCGACTGCGTTTTCCTGTTGGACAAATATCATTGAGTACACAGATATCACACTTTGGCACACGCACGCAAATAACCCTCCCGTGCGTAATCAAATATTCATTTACTTTCAAGAAATCCTTCGGTGGCAAGATCTTTCCAAGATCTGCACTGATCTTATCAGTATTCTGCTTCTCACGCGTCAAACCAAGTCGTGGCGAAAGTCGTTTCACATGTGTATCAACAGGAACACCCTCAAATTTCCCAAAAGCCTTAGCAAGGACAATGTAGGATGTTTTATGTGATGCACCTTTGAGTGTCAGTAACGCATCTAATGTATCGGGAACCTGTCCATCAAAATCTTCTACAATGATCTTTCCTGTAGCTTTGATATTCTTTGCTTTTGCACGATAAAATCCCGTCGAATAGAGCTCTTTTTCTAATGTTGCAAGTAGTGCCCCTGCATAATCAACTGCTTTTTTGTATTTCTTAAAAAGCACCTTTGTCACCTTGTTGACACGTGTATCAGTGCACTGTGCCGAAAGGATCGTTCCAATAAGTAATTCTAGAGGATTTGACCAATCGATAAAAGGCCCTGGAACGGGGTATTCCTTCGTTAATCTCTTCATAATGATCACTATGCGTTCTTTTCGTGTCATATGCATCATAATATCTCACTTTTTCCTCTACGACAACATACAGAACTAATATACATAATACATTGACAATGGTACGTTATTTTGCCACACTTCAAACACTTTCTTTAACAATAGAGGCTACTCCAATGGAGACCATTTAAAAGTTTCAACCTGGTAATAACATACATATCGTACAGTTTTAACGCGGAAAGAAAACGCTCTTCATCAGT
>JAUVJK010000062.1 GCA_030592425.1 Candidatus Moraniibacteriota bacterium | reverse complement strand
TTTCAACGGAAAAGTGAAAAGTCTCTGCAAAATCACGTGCGAAACTGAATCGCGTCCTTGGACGTTTTCAAATCCGTACGAATACACGGAAGATGGAAATGGACGCATCGACCACAGGGCAAGAGGCGCTCTTAATGGCGACTTTGCCAAAGGCTATGCGTTTGTGCAACTCTGCAGGGATTTAGGATACAACGTCCTCCCTGGTGGAGGGTACGTACCGTTTAGTAACGGACCCAGCAGGTATGGTCACTATACTGTTGGTACTCCGTTCAATGAGTACACCGAACGGGAACTCAGCCTGATGCGGTGGGATCTCCCCACCAATAAAGATCTTGAAGTACTGCTTTAAGAGCAGACTCGTTCAAGACTGACTCCTGATTTGCAACAGCATTTCAGGAGTCTTTAATTTTATAGCATCCTCTACAGAATATTCGTCTAAAGCACCTGGGATGAACATTGTCTCTAGTGTTTTTTCTTTTTTGATCAATTCTTCTTGGGTACCTTTTAAGGTACCTTAAAAGGTACCCAAGATTATTTCACATAAAAACCACACCTAAACGGTGTGGTTTTATTCATTACCTCTGTTTATTCTAGATACATATTTCTTCGATGCTCAACCTAGAATCGTGCGGCTTCATCAATAACTGTTTTTTTCTTGATGCTTCGCGCACCGCGTTCTTTGAGATCTCGTTCTTTTTCTGTACTCCGGCGTATTTGTTTCTTCAATTCTTCTTGAATAATATCAATACATTCATTGACTGACTGCCCCGATTGTTCTGCACGGTAAGTGTGGCCATCATTGCTCAATTCCACCTTCAAAAAATAGCCCAGTTTTGTTTGTTCAATTTCAACACGCGTTGTCTTAATAGTGACCATTTCCTCAATCGATCCGAGTTTTGCTTCAATATAGTCCTTCGTTGCATCACCAAGAGGCGTAACGTTCTTGTGGTAGTAGTTTATGTTCATATCATTATACTATTAGGAATTAGGCACTAGAGATGAGATCATCAGATCTTATTCCTACAGCCTGAGGCCCAATTGAAAATATAACTAGAAACCGATAAATGTTACTTCTTCCTGTAATTGTACACCGAACTCATTACGCACACGCGTCTTTGCCACTGCGGCCAATTGCATCGCTTGCTCTGCCGTACCGGTCCCATCATTAATAAAATAATTCGCATGCGTCTCCCCCGCTTGAATGCCACCAACCTTCTTTTTGTAAACACCCGCCAGATCGAGAAGCCATCCAGCTGGAACACGTCCATTGCGACTTTTGACACCTTTTTCTTTGTGAAAATTTTCCTGTAATTCTTTGTTTACCTTCGGATTAATGAAGAAAGAGCCAGCGCTTTGAATATTCTGAATATGCTTTGCATTTCGTTTACTAAGGATATCATACATCTTTTGCTCGATCTCACGCTCCTTACCAGGTACAAAAGAAAAAGTTGCATTCACGACAATATATGTCCGTTCACTCTTAAATACACTTGAACGGTACGAAAAGTGACACTTTTTGACATCAAAAGTCATGATTTCATCTGTTTTCGTATCAAGGACTTCTACAGATCGTAGGAGATCCTTCGTTTCTGTTCCAAAAGCAGCGGCATTACCACGCACAGCGCCACCAATCGATCCTGGGATTCCTGTCATATTTTCCATTCCACCAAGACCTTTGCGCGCAGCAAAAAGAATCAAATCCATTAGTTCTGCGCCAGCACCAATTGTAATATCACTACCATCCATAGTAATAATATCATTCTTCATATGGATCACAAGTCCATCGAATCCCTCATCAGCGATCAAAACATTACTCCCGCCCGCCAAAATAACATAGGGAATAGCATGTTTTTTAGCAAAGTGTAGCGCATCACGCAAATCCTCAAGGCTTTGGATGGTCATAAAATATCGTGCATCGCCACCAATATTAAAGGTTGTATATTCTTTTAATGATACATTTTCTTTGACAACGATCATCAGTTTTCTCTCAAGTGAAATTATTACCCTCTTTTGAACAAGCTTTCCTTCTCTTAGTCGTTTGTCACACCAATATAATCATGCATCTGCCACACATTTCCAGCTCCCATTGTCATAACAATATCACCTCGTTCTGCAGACTCTTTTACGTATTCTGCAACAGATTTGATCGATCCGATATGCATTGCCTTACCCAGATTCATCTCATTGATCAATGCGACAAGATCCTTAGGAGAAACGCCACCACTTTTTTCGCGTGCGCTCGTATAAATGTCCAGAATGATCACTTGATCTGCTACTGCAAAAGAATGAGAAAATTCATCTAAAAATGCTTGCGTCCGTGAAAATGTATGTGGATGAAAGATCGCAATGATGCGATTCTTTGGAAACTGTTTTCGCAATGTTTCCAGCGTTGCCTTGATCTCATCAGGATGATGTGCATAATCGTCAAAATACATTACACCTTTTTTTCTTCCTTTGAATTCAAAACGACGAACAGCTCCTGCAAAGCCCTGCATACCCTCAATGATCTGCGTGATGGAAAGACCAATTTTATGCGAAAGTGCAACAACTTCCACAGCATTCATTGCATTATGTGTACCAGCAAGGCGCAGTGAGAATGTACCAAAATATCGTCCTTCATGTGCAACATCAATCCTTTGTATTTCTGGCTGCTCTTTCTTCATACGCAGTTTCAAATTCTCTGCATCATGCAATTGTTCTTGTTTCGTGATCGCAAATTCATTAGAATCACCAAAGCCACATGTGATAACTGTACAAATGGCAGCCTGACTTACTTCTAATGCAACAGGGTCATCACCATTTACGATAAGGAATCCATGTTTTGGAATACGTGCTACAAAGTCTGTAAAAACTTTTACATAATCTTCACGTGTTTCAAAAAAATCAGGATGATCATAATCAACATTTGTCAAAATAACTGCCATCGGATTGTAGTATTTCAATTTATTTTGATATTCATCAGCTTCGACAACGATATATTTACCTTGTCCAACTAGGGCATTGCCATCCCACGCCTTGATATGTGCACCGACAACTGCACTTGGATCAAGCTGTGCATGTTTCAATGTATGTGCCAGAAGAGCCGTTGTTGTTGTTTTTCCATGTGTGCCACAAATAGCGATCCCAAAACGCTCATTTAGCAATGCACCCAATGCCTTTGGATAAGAAACGTTCTTCAGACGATTTCGCAGCACGGTTGCCATTTCAATATTATTTTCTTGCGTATAGGCTGTTGAAAAAATAATCAGATCAACATCCAGTGGTACATGATGCGCCGAAAAGCCCTCTTGTACAGCAATGCCTGCTACTTGGAGAGCTGCGTCCGTATGAAATATTTCCTTTACATCTGAACCTGTCACTTTGATATTTCTACCCTTGAGAATCGTAGCGAGCGCCGCCATACCAGCGCCCTTAATGCCGATCATGTAAACACTAGAAACTTCTGAAAAATCTTTGAGTTGCATCATTTTTATTATTAGAATCTAGACATTTGGGACATATGTTTTCTTCATTGCAAGCAAAACACCATTAGCGATCTTCTCTGCAGCATCGGGATGATAGAATACACTAACCTGTTGCGCCATTTTTGCGCGCAATTCTGGCTGATCAAGTAACTCTGTGATCTTTCCAAGAAGTAAGTGATGTCCGAGATTTGCCTCTTCGAGAACAACTGCTCCACCAACTTCCGCTATCTGATACGCTTTCATCTGATCATAATCATTTGCATTACCTTTTAGTGGTACTGCAAATTCCATAGCATTAATTGGTTGATCCTGACTCTCGAGTGGGATCAAGATCGCTGGTTTTTTATTTGCTGCAATTTCTGTCAGAGAGTTCGCACCAGCACGTGAAATAACTAGATCCGCAAGCGCATAAGCATCTGCCATTTCGTCACGATCCAAAAATGGTACAGCAACATACCGATGACGACCAGACTTAAAGCCCATCTCTCCCGCATAATCTGATGCTTCTTTATAGTTCCCTTCCCCTGTAATATGTAGTACCTGTGCACGATGTGCAAGATCTGGCATGATCCCGATCACTGCATCATTAAGAGCTTTTGCACCTTGTGACCCACCAATCACAAGAATTACAGGCATTGACTCACTAAACTGCCATCGTTCTCGTGCACGAATCACATCTCCTTGTAATAATTCCCTGCGGATAGGATTTCCTGTAAGAACGACTTTCTCCTCAATGAAGTACGAACGTGTTGCGGGATATGAAACGGCGATGTAACGTGACATTTTTCCAATAAAACGATTTGCCCATCCAGGTATGGCATCCGACTCATGTGTCAATATCGGGATACGATAGATCCATGCAGCGATCACAACAGGTACAGACACATAGCCACCTTTTGAAAAGATTCCATCTGGCATATACCACAAAAGAATCCACAAGCTTTGTACGACACCAAGTGGCATTTTGATCAGATCCCAAACATAGTACAATGAGAAATAACGCCGTATTTTTCCTGCAAGAATATTTTTTGTCTTAATGTCCT
>JAUVJK010000091.1 GCA_030592425.1 Candidatus Moraniibacteriota bacterium | reverse complement strand
CCATCGCTATAAACTTCTTTGATCTTTTGCATGATCGCATCCTTATCAGATACTTCTGAATTGATCTCACCACTGTGATGGTAGCGACGAAGATCTTGAACGAGTGCAGATATTTTTTTGTCTGTTTTGGCCATGAGATTGAGAAGTATAAATGCTGCGAGAGAACTTACTTCGCCATTTTTGTTTGCTTGGAAATAATAGTGTCCAGAGAGCTCTCCAGCAAAAAGGGCATTCTCCTCGACCATCTGCTGTTTGATGAAGGCATGTCCGACACGACACTCATGTGCTTTGCCACCATTTTCTTCGATCACTTCTTTGACGGCGCGTGAGGATCGGAGATCATAGAGAATGATTGCCTCTTTATTCTCTTCGAGGAGGACTTTAGCGATCAATCCTGTGATCAGATCCATTGGAATAATTTGTCCTGTTTCGTCGATGAATCCAACACGATCAGCATCACCATCGTAGGCGATGCCAAGATCTGCTTTTTCAGTAATGACTCTATCTTGCAGTTCTGTGAGCGTGTCTGTATTGAGAGGATTTGCTTCGTGTGCGGTATAGGGGTGTTCAAGATCACAATACAGTTCTATAACGTCAAAATTGTTTGCGAAGTATTTAGTATAAAAAGGAAGTTCAAGGACGCCCATAGTATTTGCGCAGTCGACAACGATCTTGAATTTTTTCTTGCCAAAATTTGCAAACTTCCCAAAATAGTCATAATAGTCTGGCTTGATATTATGTTGTGAGACTGTGCCTTTGTCGGTGCTATTGTGAAAAGTGCCTGCGATGACGGCATCGCGAATATTATTCAAACCACTCGCACTTCCAACAGGTAATGCATTTTTGCGACAGATCTTGATGCCATTATATTCGCCAGGATTATGCGATGCCGTGACGGCAATAGCACCATCGACGTCGAGATCGTGTGATGAGAAATAAAGCATTGGTGTTGTGATCATTCCGAGATCAATGACATCACAACCTGCATCAGTGACCCCTTCAAGGAGAGCAGTATGAAGTGTCGGACTAGAAATGCGGGCATCACGTCCAATGGCAAGTGTTTTTGCGTTAAGTTCTTTTACTGTTGCGTGACCAATTTTGTAGACAGTATCTTCATCAATATCAGTTGGATAGATGCCACGAATATCATACGCCTTAAAGATCTCTTTATTCATAGTGTGGAATGTTAGAAACTTAGTATTGTGACTGTAATGCCTTGTTGGCATGAGACACGCCATTGATAAATATAGTATATCACTTCATTGACAATGCGTCGCATGTCAGCCATCATAGAATATATCGTAGACAAGTATGTTGGGGATTCCTGTACCGTATTGTGTAGCATTTTTTACTCTCACATCTTGTCTCTAACTTCTAAATTCTAAAAATATGGCACTTCAAGTAGGGATCGTAGGGCTTCCAAATGTTGGTAAATCAACATTGTTCAAAGCATTAACAAAAAATCCTGTTGACATCAATAATTATCCTTTTTGCACGATCGAACCAAATGTTGGTGTGGTTGAGGTGCCAGATGAGCGGTTAATGAAACTCGCTACGATGAGCAAAAGCAAGAAGATTGTTCCGACGATCGTGGAATTCGTTGATATCGCAGGCCTTGTGGAAGGAGCTGCTAAAGGTGAAGGACTTGGTAATAAATTTCTTGCAAATATTCGTGAGGTAGATGCGATTGCACAGGTTGTACGCGTCTTTGAAAATGCAGATATTGCACATGTACATGAGAGTATTGACCCTCAGCGTGATATTGAAGTGATCGAATCAGAATTGATCCTTGCGGATCTTGATACGATAGAAAAGACTATAGTGCGATTGACAAAGGCTACGCGTGGCAATGATAATGACGCTTTGAAGCAAATGGAGCTTGTTGAAAAAATGCAGGTATCATTGGGAAAGGGTACTCTCGCGCGTGATGTAGACTACGATCGAGAAAATGAATTATTACAGATCATTGTACAGGAGATGAGCTTGCTGACGATGAAACCGATCATTTATGTATATAATGTAGTAGATGTTGACGTCCTTCTTGCAGATACACTAGAACAACGACCGCATATCAAACTCGATATAAAGATCGAGGAGGAATTGATCGAAATGACACAAGAGGAAGCAAAAGAGATGGAAATGGAATCACATCTCCCAGGTCTTATTGTTGCAGCATATGATGCACTTCATTTACAAACCTTCCTCACGACTGGTGAAGAAGAATCTCGTGCGTGGACGGTAAAGAAAAATGCGACAGCACCAGAAGCTGGCGCAGCGATTCATACAGATTTCCAAGAGCGATTCATCCGTGCGGACATTATCAATTGGCAGAAACTTCTTGATGCAGGAAGTTGGAGTGCAGCACGTGACAATGGCACGCTCCAGACAGTTGGGAAGGATTATATCATGCAAGATGGTGATGTTGTGGAATTTAAGGTGTAGAAATGGGAGATCAGTTTTTTATGACAGATACAGACAGTAATCGGTAACCAATAATATACAGACAGGACAAAGACAATAAGCGGTAATATACAGACAGGAAATAGTGAGTGATCTGCGT
>JAUVJK010000026.1 GCA_030592425.1 Candidatus Moraniibacteriota bacterium | reverse complement strand
CCCATCATCGTTTCCGCTTCTTTCATCGCTTTCTTTGGATCAACTTTTTCTTTCTTTTTTTTTGAGAATGGATTCTTAAACATAATAGTAGGTATACAATTTATTTATTTACGAGATTCAATGTTAACTTCTTTTTCATTAGCAATAACCTTATCATGACGTTTTTTGTAGAATGAGACAAGAAGTGCCGTCGCGACAAAAATTGATGAATATGTTCCAAGAACAACACCAATCGAGAGGGCAACAGCAAACCATGTAAGCGAACCACCACCAAAGAAAATGATCGCAAGGAGCACAACAATAAGAGTGCCTGATGTATTGATCGATCGCGCGAGTGATTCATTGATCGAACGATTAGCTAAGAGTATGAAATCTTCTTTCCCTTGAGAGCGAAGAAGATTTTCACGAATACGATCAAAAATCACGATGGTATCATTAACGGAATAACCAAGTATCGTCAGTAGCGCGGCGATAAATGGTACGCCGACTTCCACATCGAAGAACTTTCCCAGAAAGGCAAATATTCCCACAGTAATGATCACATCATGGAAAAGTGCGATTACTGCAGCAAAGCCATATTGCCACGATGATACAGGGAAAGAGACACTACGAAATGCCCATGCGATATAAAACATAATCGCAACAACAGCAAGGACAATTGCTGTAAGCGTATTACTCTTCAATTCTTCAGAAATTGATGCTCCGATAAAATCAATACTTAAGAATACAACACCTTCATCGATTCCTTTCAGCGTGTCCTGTACAGCAACATTTTGTACTTCTGTTGATGCGATGTACCGTACCAGTACAGTATTTTCTTCACTCTTTTGTACGACAAGACTATTCACACCGATTGCATCAACTGCATCAAAGATCTGATCCTTTTCTTGATCCTGCGTAAACTGAGCACGGATAAGCGTTCCGCCTTTGAAATCAATGCCAAATTTTAGACCCCACATGGCAATTGCAGTAAGACTTACAACAACCAAAATGGCAGATGCAATGTATGTATATTTTCTTTTTTGAATAATCTTGTACATACGTTATTTCTTCTTTTTAGAACCAATGAGTAAATACGGTCGTTTCTCGATCCAATCTCCCATGACAAAATCCATAATGATGCGCACGATGACAATTGCCGTAAACATCGAGACGAGAACACCTAGAACCAAAATAAGAGCAAAACCTTTCACGAAACCTGTGCCAATACCGATCAGGATGACTGAGGTAAGGATCGTCGAGAGGTTACCATCACGAATTGCAGGCCATGCACGGTGATACCCTTCGTTGATCGATGCGCGGAGATTGCGACCATGACGAAGTTCTTCACGAAGTCGTTCGAAGATCAAAATATTTGCATCAACTGCCATACCGATCGAAAGGATTAACCCAGCGATACCAGCAAGGGAAAGTGTGATATGCATGATCTCTGGCAAGAACATCGACAATTTGAACATCGTTATGATCGTAGCGCCATAAATCGCTAGAGCAAACGCAGCAATGACACCAAGAAAACGATAGTAGACAATCATATAGATAATAGTCAGTAGCAAGCCAAAAAGACCAGCTTTGAGTCCCATTTCAAGAGAACGCTGTCCGAGTGAGGCTTCGATGCTTTGTTGAGATGCGAGCTCAATTGGCACTGGGAGAGCCCCTTCATTGAGGCGTGATGAGAGGTCTTTTGCCTCCTCAATCGAGAAATTGCCAGTTACTTGCGCTGTACCGCCTGTAATTGCTTCTTGGATGATTGGCGCACTGACCAACTCTCCATCTACAAAAGTTGCAACCTGTTTGCCAACATTACGCTCTGATACTGCAGCGAAGATCTCAGCACCTTCTTTATTGAATTGGAGAATGACAACAGGCTCAGATACACCACCACCTTGCTGACCACCGGAAAAGTCCATAGAAGCACTCTTCAAATGTGCACCTGTTAATTCTGTCTTTGTATATTGTTCTTCAATTGGAAGATTTTGTGATGATAATTTTGCAATGAGGATATGTTGCGCACGCACCTCACGATCATCACCTTCACCACGTTCTTCGATCTTTCTTATAATATGATAACCAAAATCTGACTCAACAAGCTGATCATAGACCTGACCATCTACAAGATCACCCTCAAATAGAACAGTATCAAATTCTGGTACGAATGTGCCTTTCTTTGCAAAATCAAGATCGCCACCATTTTCTTTAGAACCAGGATCCTGACTAAGTTCCTTTGCGAGTTCATTAAAGTCCTCACCATTTTTTACGCGCACCAAAATCTCTTCTGCTTGCCCTTTGAATTGTTCATTCAGAGGAATCATAAATGCATCAATTTCCTCTTGTGGGCGCTGTTCACGGAACTCAAGGTATGGTGTCTCTTGCAACATTGCCTTTGCTTCTTCAATATTGCCAACACCTGGCAATTCAATGATCAAATATGTTTCATCGCCACGATCAGCAACTTGCACCAACGACTCTCCAACACCGAAGGCATTCACACGTCGTTCGATTACAGCCTGCGTTGCATTTTTAGCATTTTCGCGTTGATCTTCTTCAATTGTAGAAAGGTCCATCTTATATTCGACATGGAGGCCACCTTGCAGATCAAGGCCAAGATTTATCTGCAATTGATTCAGTGGTTCATAAATTGGTGGAATAAAAGAAACACTCTTTGGAAAGGCAATGATCCCAACAAAAAGTGCGTAAATGCAAACAAGGACAAATTTTAGAGTTGTTTTACTGCGTCGCGTCATTTCTGTTCTTTCTGAGTTATAATGTCACTATAGCGCCATTGTACACGAGTGTTTATGATTGCGCAATAAAAGAGGCTTTTGCTGATGATACTCCTTTACATCAATCTACTTCTCATAATGGTCACGTGCCTGTTCCAGGACATGTCGTCCATTATCATAGGTCAAACGCTTATGTGCTTTCTTGTACGTGAGCCATGCAAAATCCTGATGCTCATGGGAAAGTGTCACTTCACTCACATTCATTTCTGCGAGATAAAAGATCACTATTTTATGAATGTAGATACAATCACTATTCTTTTTCCTTTTGCGTAATTCCCCACCGCGTGCTTTGTACCAAAAAGAAAAAGTTGCCCGGAAACCATCAACAATTGATAGATCTGATATACCTGTCTCTTCAAGTGTCTCACGCCGTGCTGTTTCTACTTCTGTCTCACCCTCCTCCATGTGACCACGTGGAAACTCCCAATGACCATGTGGATACCGCATCAAGAGATACTGACGTGTCCCTTGATGGATACGCGTTGCAATAACACCAGCAGACTTTTCAAGAGAAAGACACCACGGCGCTAAAAATTTTGGGATTTGTTTTGAAACCATAGTTTTTTGTATTTCGTTATTATACTAAATTTTACAAGAAAAATAAAGAAGTACTGGAGGTTATACCTCACAGTACTAATGTACTTAAGATCTTATCGTTTTTAATATCTTCATCTGTTAGAAATGGATAAATAAAATCTTTAAGAACTTCTTTCTGTTCAGATGAAAGACTTCGTGAATAATCCCACACTGAGATATAGCGAGGGTCTGCACCGATCCCTTTTGCATAGTTTTTGAACAATTGAGCAATAGCATTTAGTTCAGCTATAGTCACTTCTTTCAACGACTTTGTATCAAATGTAATATAGAAACTCAACCACGAACCGAAGATCTTGCCAGAAAGTTTCCGATCATTTGAAAGGTTAACGGCGAATGATGTCCTGAGTTTCTGAGAATGCTTAGCTTTACTTCGTACAACTAAGTTTAATGACATGACAGAACTCCTAAAAGAAACTGATCTTATTATTACACAAGTAGTACTTTTATCAAGAGGAGTCTATTAATTGATAAAGACTATACTGACCCGATCATTACAAGTCGTATTTCCTCGTAAGAATGCTTTTCACCACATTCTTCAAAGATCGGTCGTAACTTATCTGTTCCGCATTTCTTTATTGCCTTCTGGATATTTTTCTGTACTTTTTTAGAAGGTAGAAGATAACTAATATCAATTTCTTCATTATTTCGCACAATTTCTTCGATGTATTTAACAATCGTTCCTTGTGACAAATTTAGTTCATCCGCAATATCAGCCAATGAACTTTTTTGCTCGATCATGCCAGTCACTGTTTCGATGCGTTCTTTTTTTGCAGCTGACTGCACACCCTTAGAAGACTTTAATTCTTTCTCATTTTTGAGTTCCTCAATGCGTCCTGTAAACTGATCACCATATTTATCGAGTTTTTGTAGACCAACACCAGATATCTTCGCAAACTCTTCTCTGGTTGTTGGGAGATAATACGCCATCTCCTGGAGTGAGACATTTCCAAAGATCACAAATGCGGGTACATTATTTTCGTCAGCTACTTCTTTTCTAAGTTCGCGAAGCGCTTCGTAAATATTCTTATCATATGACAGTTTTCCACCGCGCTGTTTGATGGACTGTTCCTCCTTTTGTTGCTTTGGTAAAACGATTGCTTGTCTTTCATTGAGAAATCTCGCACCCTTTGGTGCTATTGCATATGTCTCGTACTCGCCATCATTACGAATAATGAAGCCTCGTGCAATGATGTGCGTAAAATACTCCATCAATTGGTCTTTTGAATAATCTTTTGCAATCCCCCATACAGAAAGCGTTTCATGATCTCGTGCCAAAACATTTTTATCTCGTGAACCACGGAGCACTTGTACGACATATCCTTTCCCAAAAGCATTACCCGTACGTACAACAGCCGAAAGAATCTTTTGCACGATCTCTGTTGCATCCTCTGTATCTTTATTGCCACGACAGACATCACACTCACCACATGCTGGGAGACCACCTTGTCCAAAATAAGCTGTGATCCATTGCCATCTACACACACGTGATTGCGCGTAGTCTATCACTTCACAGATCTTTCGTTCTTCGGCCTCGCGCTGTACATCATCCATTTGATTGAGAAAGTAATCAAGTTTGATCTTATCTCCCGCAGAGTAAAGCATGACACATTCACTCGGTAGCCCATCGCGACCCGCACGCCCAATTTCTTGATAGTAGCCTTCAATCGTCTTGGGAAAGGTTTTGTGGATCACGAGGCGCACATCTGGCTTATCAATACCCATACCAAAAGCAATTGTTGCAACGACAACATGGATATCATCACGCACAAAAGCATCTTGCACGTCATGCCTGTCCTCAGGAGAAAGTCCTGCATGATAACAACCCGCATTAATTCCTTCTTCTTTGAGATCTTCTGTCAGTTGTTCCGTTTCTTTACGAGAAAAACAGTAAATAATCGCTGATTCATTTTTGTATTTAGAGAGGAGATGAACAATCTTTGCCAAAGCGCCACTCTTTGACATGACGCTGATATGCAAATTTTCTCTATAAAATCCTGATACAAATATTTCGTGATCCTTTGTGAGTGCGAGCTCTCGTACAATATCAGTACGAACATGTTCTGTCGCAGATGCCGTAAGAGCGATGATGGGTATTTGTGGAAATTCTTTTCGGAAGAGTTTCAAGTTGCGATAATCAGGACGGAAGTCGTGTCCCCATTGCGAGATGCAGTGCGCTTCATCAACGGCGAGAGCAGTCATATTTATTTTTTTGAGCCACACTCGCACATACGGGTTCGCCAAACGTTCTGGTGCAATGTACACGAGATGATATTCTCCTTTCTGAGCTCTGTGCATACGCTCGTCACGTTCTTTTTGCGAAATAGACGAATTGATCATTGTCGCAGCGATACCATTAGCTGTAAGTGCATCAACTTGATCTTTCATGAGTGAGATCAGAGGAGAGATCACAATGGTCGTACCACCACGCATGAGCGCTGGTAACTGAAAACAGAGGGACTTCCCGCCACCTGTTGGCATCACAACAACACTATCCTTCCCTGCGATGAAGTGATCGATCACCTGTTTTTGCATTGGACGAAATGACTCATGCCCAAAATGTTTCTTCAAAAGTTTTTCCATATGATATATATCATACACTGCCCACTTTTAATAATCAAAAAACCAACAGAATATAATTCTATTGGTTTTAAATATAGCTATCGTTTTGAATGTCCTACACACCCTTACCGTGGCATTTTTTGTACTTTTTTCCACTGCCACAGAAACAGGGATCATTACGACCAATCGCTTCTTTCTCTGTTTTTTTAATTGGTCGTGTGACGGCATTTTGACCATTTGCTTGCGCTTGCATCCGATCAAATGCGCCAAATTGCTTTACTTGCCCTGGTGTACCACTAAGTTGCATCTCTTTTGCTTGCACGCCGACAGGCGCTTCCGTGTTCACAGCAAGGTGTGCACGATAGAGAGTTGTTAGTGTCGATGCTCTCACAACACTCAGTAAATTCATAAAAATATTGTAGGCCTCTTTCTTGTATTCGATGAGTGGATCACGCTGCCCATAGCCGCGCAAACCAATGCCCTGTCGCAGTTGTTCGATCTCATCGAGATGATTCATCCAATGTGTATCAACCGTTTGAAGTGTAATTGCCTTTTCCACTTTGCGCATTTGTTCATCACCAAATTCTTTTTCTTTTGCCTGATAGGCCTTCTTTCCCTCCTCGACGAGGTAATCAGTCATTGCACCGATCTTTTCACGATCTTCCTTTGATTTATCGCTGCGAATTTCCTCTAGGCGTTTTGCTGTATTTCCTGGAAGTGTAAAGATTCCTTGCGCATCTTTTTTAATCTCATCAAGATTCCATTGATAATCTTCATGTGCGGCATGATGCGCAACAATATTTTCCATTTCTTCATGAAGATAATCCATAATATCGCCCTTTATGTCATCTTTCGTGAGGACAGTGCGGCGCTTTTCATAAATTACTTCACGTTGTTTGTTCACGACATCATCATAATCCAAGACGTGTTTGCGAATATCAAAGTTAAAGCCCTCGATCTTTGACTGTGCTCCCTCGATCTGTTTTGAGATCATTTTATTTTGAATTGGTTGATCATCAGGAAGGCCAAAGCGTTCCATCATACTCTTAAGCTTATCACCACCAAAACGAATCATTAATTCATCATCAAGAGAGATATAAAACTGCGTTGTTCCAGGATCACCTTGTCGACCCGAGCGCCCACGGAGCTGATCATCAATACGACGAGCTTCATGGCGTTCTGTACCAATAATGTAAAGACCACCAAGCTCTTTCACGCCCTCCCCGAGCTTGATATCAGTTCCACGTCCTGCCATGTTTGTTGCGATGGTTACAGACCCTTTTTGTCCTGCGTTTACAACGACAGAAGCTTCTTCTTCATGATGCTTCGCATTGAGGACAGAGTGTGAGATCCCTGATTTTTTAAGTTGCGCACTCAATGCCTCAGACTTTTCAACAGCAACCGTACCGACAAGTACTGGTTGCCCTTTTGCATTAAGTGCTTTGATCTTTGTTGCAATCGCAAGGAATTTCCCTTTCTCTGTTTTGTAGATTACATCAGCTTTATCATCACGGATCAATGGTTGATTCGCTGGTATCTCAACAGTTTCCAATTCATAAACTTTTTGGAACTCTTCAGCACTTGTCTGTGCCGTTCCTGTCATACCAGAAAGTTTATCGTACATACGAAAATAGTTCTGAAATGTGATCGTTGCCAGTGTACGTGACTCTCGTTGCACGACAACATTTTCCTTTGCCTCAATCGCTTGATGGAGACCATCACTATAGCGGCGACCCTCCATTGCGCGTCCCGTAAAGTCATCAATAATAATCACTTCACCATTACGCACAAGATAGTCCTTATCAATATGAAAAATGATCTGCGCTTTCAAAGATTGTTCCAAATGATGCACGTACTGTACTTTTCCCGCTTCATAAATATTACCAACACCAAGAATCTCTTCAACACGCGTAATACCTTCATCCGTTAGTGAAACGCCCTTCATTTTCTCATCAAGCGTATAATCCTTATCGATGACAAGCTTTGGTACGATGTGTGCAAATTTTTCATAGAGTTTTGTTGATTCCGAGTCCGGTGCCGAAATAATAAGAGGTGTACGTGCCTCATCGATCAAGATCGAGTCAACTTCATCGACAATCGCAAAAGATTTCTCACGTTGCACCATCGCTTCAGCAGACTGGGCCATATTGTCACGCAAATAATCAAAACCAAATTCATTATTTGTCCCATAAGTAATATCAAGTGCATAGGCTTCTTTTTTTTCAATAGGAACAAGATTTTCATATTCGATCGTTGATGAATCAACATCGAGTGTATTTGGCGTATATTGAAAACCACCTTCATGTGTAATACATGCGGTCGTGATACCAAGAATGTCATAGATCGAACCCATCCAGTTACAGTCACGTTTTGCAAGATAGTCATTTACCGTGACTACATGAACGCCTTTTCCTGTTAGCGCATTGAGATAGATCGCCAGTGTCGATGTTAGATTTTTTCCTTCGCCAGTTTTCATTTCTGCGATCTTACCTTGATGCAAAATAACGCCACCGACCAATTGCACATCATAATGTCGCTCTCCCATAACACGTCGCGATGCTTCGCGTGTCAGTGCAAATGCTTCTGGTAACAGATCGTCAAGTGTTTCACCATCAGCAAGTCGCTTTTTGAATTCTATTGTCTTTTGTGGCAGCTCCGCATCTGCCAACTTTTGCATCTCTGGCTCAAGAGCTGTGATTGCATCGACAAGTGGTTGGATCTTCTTTACCTGTTTATCATTGGAACCAAACATTTTTGAAAAAAAAGACATGACTTTATATATAAGATATTAGGAGACTACAAGCGAATGACCTCACTGGTAGCAATATATTTACTCAGTATTATTTGTATATCACATTTACACAAAACAACACGAGACACCAGTCTCGTACACTCAATCTTAGCAAATATCCTCTACAGCGTCAAAAAGGCTAATTTGACGCATGCGCTTGACATAATTCCTAAAGTATGGTATTCTCAACATTGTACCTAATTCTGGAGAATTCATTCAATGAATGTCAGTACTCGAACTTTTATAGTAATCAGTATCACACTGGCCATCTGTATTTCAGTTGCTTTTCAATATATTGAATCCACTGTTGTACTATAGCCGAAACACTACTTTAGGAGATGCACGATGAAGCAATTATCTAGAAGAGTTCAAATCTTTACGATCATTTTTATTGGATGGATCTTAATTTCCATTGCATGGGCATTAGGGATCTCTCAGCCTCTTGTTCAGATGATTGAAAATATTATTCACTAAGATTAGATTGATCAATCGCTCATCGCATATTCAATGACAATAAACTTTTAAGCACGTCGCCATAATAGCACGTGCTTTTTTCTTTAAAGATCTTCCTTTGAAATACTTATTAAAAAAGAACTTTGAGAGTTCTTTTTTGAGTTTAGAGTAATAATAACAAATAATTATTGCGCTCTTTCTTCAGTTTCAATTTCATCAGTTAGGATTTCCTTGTCACTTATCATAAGATCTTCGCTCTGAGAAAGTTCCGCATCGATCATCTCTTTTAATACCTCATATGTGATCACGCCACCACTAAATTCATCATTCACAAAAAGTGTCGGAGTGCCTGTGAGACCATACTCGATCGCTTCATCTCTTTCATTTACAATTTTTTCTGTATGTTTTTCTTCCTTGAGACATGCAGCAAATTCTACACGATCCAAACCAAGTTCTCGTGCATAAGAATGAAAAGAAAAGTCTGTTTTCTGCTTTGACCACTGTACTTGCCGTGAGAAAAGGATATTTGCATATGGTAAGAACTTACCTTGTTCATGCGCACATTCAGCAGCGATTGCTGCAGGAATTGCACGCTCATTGTCAGGAAGTGGCAAATGTTTGTAGACATAGTTGATCTTATCGCCGTATTCTTTCAAAGCCTCTTCCACTACTGGATGTAGCACCTTGCAGAAGGGACACTCAAAATCTGAATATTCAATAATCGTGATTGGTGCAGACTTTTCTCCAACGGTAATTGCATCGCCAATGGTTGGTGATGCAATGTATTCACCAACAGGAACGCCTAATTGTGCTGTTTTGAGAATATATTCATCTCCATTCTTTTCAAAAAGAATCTCTGCTTGGCGGAAAAAGTCTGTATCTGCGATCTCACGTGAAAAGACAAAGGCAGGGATATGTTTAATACCATACTCCTCTGCTTCTATTTTGAGATCGGCGTCATTGATATCTTCCTCAGTTGCTTCCATCGTTGGGACGATGCGACGTAGCCATACCAATACTTCATCTGTTACACATGACATACAATCATCTGCAGTAAAGACGCGCACGGTGACTTTTGGATCATCATAAGCAACCCATGTCTGATCAACATACTCCACGACCTTCGCATCACGTAATGCTTTTTGCGAAAAACCTTCACCACGAACCATCTGCGCAAAATCAAGGAAGAAACTTCCTATAAGTGCACCTGTAAGAAGGACAATAATTGCAATCAGATTTTTGATCTTTTTTTGCGATTTTCGTTGTGCATTATAAACTGCTGTTTTTGCACACTGACATTTGTCACTCGTCTTATGTGTTTCTTTCTTTGCATTTTTTTGTGTACCCATTCCCTTTTGTGCCTCCTTAGACATATCCGTAATATTATTATCAACTTACTTGATTACTCTGTAAAATTCCCTTCGCCATTAAGTAATTCTGTATTCTGCGTGCCATCAGGTGCTGTTGGCGGAATTCCTCGAGAGATCAAACTCTGTTCTAAAACATCAATATCATAGACACTGCCATCAGATGCAATATGTGGATCACTATGCCCAATCGTTATATGTTCTTGCGCGAGATTTTTCATATAGAGCCCTAAACTAAAGCCAAGTATAAAAACGAGGACAATATCCACTGTCACAAAACTCTTTACTTTTTGCATCGTTTCCCCCATGATTTTTTGATTATACAAAATACACACTCCTGTGAGTAGTCATGTATCGTATCACTCTTTTTCTTAGACGTCAACGTTCTTACATTTATTCTTTTCTTTTCCATTATACAGAATCTTAACCGATCAATATATTGCGAATGAATTAATAATTACCACAATCTGTTATAATAAGAGTATTATTTTTAGCTCCATTTTCTTTCTGTATAAATCCTTTATTCTCATGAATACGATCACAACAAAAAAGATCATTGTTTGGGTCCTTATTAGCCTCATTATACTCTGGAGCATTTTTTTATTTTTTATCGATATTGATGAACTGATTGCTCACATCGGTATCGAGAATACCTATCTCATCCTCTTTCTTGTTGCTGCCGTCTCTGGAACATCATTTTTTACATCGGCATCCTTTTATGCTGTATTTCTTTCCTATGCACAAGCAGATCTTCACCCACTCGCACTTGGTATCATTGGCGGACTTGGTATGAGTATTGGTGACTCGATCTTTTTTCTTATTTCTAAAAGAGCAGGTGATGTCATGAGTTTGAGTAAGAATAGAACTTACAGAAAAGTTTTTGCCTATATTTCTCGTCTACCACACTGGGGTGTCTACTTGTTCACATATCTGTACGCCTCATTTTCACCCTTTCCAAATGATATCCTCATGGTAGCGCTCGGCGTTTTACGTTTTCGTTATTCGCGGATCATCCCAATTATTATCATTGGAAATATCACCCTCCTTACGCTTGTCGCCGCTGGTATGTCCTTTTTTTAAATGAAAATATGAGATATTGCTATAAAGTAATTTTTATGTTATATT
>JAUVJK010000030.1 GCA_030592425.1 Candidatus Moraniibacteriota bacterium | reverse complement strand
GGATTTTTTCCTTGTCTTAAATATTCATTTGAGAGTTTGCCTTTCACTACCGTGGCAGAAAAAATCTATTCAGATGCTATTATTCTCTATCTGTATGGGCAAGAGCGATTTGCTTTTCCAGATGCAACATTTCTTTTTCATGAGGTGAGAACTACCCTTGAGGATGGAAGTTGGGTGACGATGAGTGAGGTTGGTACAGATTTAAGAAGTCATTCTGATGCTCTGGAGATCTATGGAAAGACAATTGATGAGATTGCGACAATCTATCGTGAAATGCAAAAGGGTCAGGAATGGATGATAGATTTTATTGTTCAACATTCAACGATAATGGACTCCGAACTCCGACGTCTGATGCGTGATGAAGTAACGCTCACAGCGCAAGAAGCTATAGAGTATGGTATGGTCCATAGGATCATTTCTCGTGAGACGTTATCAGGCTAGATGTCCAGTTTCTTCTATAGCAGAAACTCAATACTGATATAGACTAGTAATATAGTAGGATAAACTTTATTGTTGCATTATTTTGATGTGACAAATTACATAACAGGAGATGACAAAAATGTCACTAAGATACCTTGTAAGATCGAAGAGAAGTGGAGATGATCACAGTAATTGGCATGTGATCGAAGAAGCGAATATTGATGAGTATATGGATGAAACTGGCGAGTGTGTTCTTGAGCGTTTCCCACTTGAAGAGCCATTTCTGAGTCTCGAAGAAATGGCAGCACTCAATGCGGTATTTGATCTCGATGATGTTGGCGGGCAGTTCTTTATACAGACAGCACTGGAGAAAATACTAGACCACGTTGCGAAGTCTCAATAATTCGCAATCATAACAATGCCGGAGTATATTATACCCGGCTTTTTTATTTTGACTAAAAAAGTATTTCATTATCATGTAACCTTATGAGGTAATGAATGTTATCAAACGGGAAGTGAATACAAAGCAGTGGCCACTGTAGAGGCCTCTATAGTAGCTTCTACAATATGAGTAGAAGGAAATAATTCAGAACATTGTGAGATATCTAATGTGATTGGTGGCTAATAAGCGTAGATTTTTTAGAATAATTCGACAAGAGGTATGGAATGGGTGTAAATTAGAGAGATAGTAATAAACATCATTATGCTAACAAAGTCGAATTACTTGAAATATCTGCAGTGTACGCGTTATGCGTGGCTGTACAAAAATCGTAAGGATCTGATCCCTGAGGTTGATGATGATCTTCAGAGGGTTTTTGATATGGGTTATGAGATCGAGGGTTATGCGTACAAATTGTTCTCAGATGGCGTGGATGTCGGTGATGGGGATATCAAGGAACAGATTGAGAAAACGAAGCCTTTGATGGTAGAGAAGACACCGGTGATCTTTCAACCGACGATCTCTGGTAAAGGTCTGTTTTGTCGCGCAGATATTATCCGTTATCGCAAAGAACTAGATGCGTGGGATATTATTGAGGTAAAAAGTGGTACATCAGTTAAGGGAATTCATATCGATGACCTCGCATTTCAGAAAGCATGTTTTGAAGAGAATGGGTATAAGGTTGCTAATTTCTCTGTGATCTACTTGGATAATACATATGTGAGGAAAGGTGCTATTGAGTCAGAAAAAATGCTCAAAGAAGATGATGTTACAAAAAAAGTAAATGGTCGCAGTGAAAGTACAGAAGAAAATATCAAAAAAGCACTTACTACTATCAAGAAAAAAGATGAGCCACAGGTTAAGATTCTGCGACAATGTCAGAATCCGTATGAATGTCCTTTTATCCCATATTGTTGGAAGGATTTTCCTGATGATTCGATTTATGAGATTGGTGGTCCTTTAGGCGCTGGGGGAATCGAGGAATTGATTGATCAAGACATTATACGGACATGTGATATCCCTGAGGGATTATATACAGCAGGGAAAGTGAAACGACATCTTGACGCTGTGAAAGATGATGTTATCTTGATCGATAAAAATAAGATCAAAGAAAATCTCTCAAGAATTTCTTACCCTATCTATTATTTGGATTATGAAACATTTGGTGCGGCAATCCCACTACTTGATGGATTCGGTCCGTATGAGAGCGTTTCATTTCAATATTCACTGCATATTCAAGAGGAAAAGGATGGGCCACTCGAGCACTACGTTTTTCTTGCAAAAGAATTTGGTGATCCAAGCGCAAAAATGGCGGCATCTCTCAAAAAGGTCATTGGAAAAAAAGGAACGATCATCGCGTGGAATATGAGTTTCGAAAAGGGTTGTAATGAGGAAATGGGTGAACGGGCACCAGAATACAAAGAATTTTTTGAAGATGTAAATGAACGGATGTATGATCTGATGGAAATCTTCCGTAAAGGGTATTACGTTGATCAAAAATTCTTATGCAGCGCATCACTCAAAAAAGTCCTCCCAGCAATGGTCCCAGAGCTCAGTTACGATGATCTTGATATAAATCAGGGAATGGCAGCATCTTATGCCTGGAGTGATATGGTCACAAAAGACATGAAACAAGAAGAAAAAGACAAGATCTACAATGACCTCTTGGAATATTGCGAACAAGACACTTTAGCAATGGTAAAGATTCTTGAGAAACTATATCAGATATCATAATTATAATATAAAAAATGCTCAGATATGTGATATCTGAGCGGGGGGTTATTTTGTGTTTTGGGGATGTTCTTCCTTGAATCTTGCGTAATCGGCGAGACCGAAACCGGTCGCTTGTTCGTGATCATTGCACGATTCATCGATGATCTCTGAGAACGAGACATCACTGATTACCACCCTGATAAATGTACCATACATATTATTGGTTTTGATGTAGGCTTTATTTTTCTGGATTGAGAATGATAATGCAGTTGAGTGAAAAAGTATTTTCATATAGCTATGGAGAGCATCAGTAATCTCTATAGTATGAGGTTTTCCTCTTTGTACAAGATCGAAACTAATAGTTCTTTTGTTTCGATCAATTGATATGTTTGTCGCATGAGGAAAGATAGTTTTGATGCCATAATTGAGATGCTCCATTATTTTCTCCTGATGGTATTTCTGTGGTGGTGAAAGAACAGCTAATAGTATAGACGGTTATAGTGTGTCGAGTACGATCTTTTGACCGTCGACATCGCAGTATATCATGTACCTATATGAGCGTCAATTAAAGGTTGCTCTATCATTGGATGTGGTATGATGAAGAAAAGAAAATAAAAGAATGATTATGTGTATTCTTATCATTGCAAATCAGCGGAAGCTTGCAGAGAGGTGATGTTGCCAAAGAAAAATGATATCACGTATACAAGGAATTGTAGTACTTAGTGTGATCATTTACATTGTTTATTGTGTGATTGCAGGTGGAGAAGTGCAGAAAATATTTACGCTATGGCATCAGTGGATTGCATAAAACAATGTTGTGTCGATGTCTTAGCTTTTACCTCGCCATTGATGTGCTATTATTGGTTAAAGGGCATAGCGTTTTTCTCTTATAAATAAAAAATGTGTAATTATTAATAAAAAATATATGGATTTGCGGAAAGATGCGACTAATAGTACAAAAGAACTTAATGATGCACTCAAAGACCCTGCAGTACTCAATTGGGATGACAAACAGGATTTTGAGAACGCTTCCAAGGGCTTTATCGCATCAATGGAGGAACCGATTATCCGAGATGCAGATGGAAAGGTCGTGTGGGATATGACACAGTATGGTTTTTTGGATGCTCAGGACGCGCCAGCAACGGCGCATCCGAGTCTTTGGCGTAATGCGCGCCTCAATATGGAGCACGGTTTATTCAAAGTGACAGATCATATTTATCAAGTGCGTGGTCATGATCTCTCTGTGATCAGCTTCATCGAGACGGATAATGGATATATCGTTGTTGACCCTCTCGTAAGTGCAGAAACGGCAAAGGCATCACTTGATCTCCTTTATAAACATGTCAAAGAAAGGCCAGTTGTTGCCGTGATCTATACGCATTCACACGTTGATCACTTTGGTGGTGTGAAAGGTGTTGCATCTGTGGAAGATGTGGAAAATGGCAAAATTAAGATCATTGCTTCAGAAGGCTTTATGGAAGAAGCAGTGAGTGAAAATATCATGGCGGGTACTGCGATGAGTCGTCGCGCGACCTATATGTATGGCAATCTGCTCCCAAAGGATGAAAAAGGTGGCATTGATGGTGGTCTTGGTAAATCAACATCAAATGGTTCTATCTCTGTGATTGCACCAACAGACATCATCAAGGAAACAGGTACAAAGATGAATATCGATGGTGTGGAGATCATTTTTCAATTTACGCCAGGGACAGAAGCACCAACGGAAATGAACTTCTACTTCCCACAAATGAAAGCACTGTGCATGGCGGAGAACTGTACGCATACACTACACAATCTTTATACTCTGCGTGGCGCACAAGTGCGTGATGCGAATGCATGGTCACGCTATATTGATGAGACAATCGACCTTTTTGGTGCAGATGCAGAGATGATCTTTGCATCACATCACTGGCCGACATGGGGTAAAGAGGAATGTATTGATTTCCTCAAGAAACAACGTGATATGTATAAGTATCTCCATGATGAGACACTTCGTCTGGCAAATCACGGTGCGACGATGCATGAGATCGCTGAAATGATAGAACTTCCAGATGAACTGTCAAAGGCATGGTATAATCGTGGTTATTACGGTAGTGTGAATCATAACGTCAAAGCAGTTTATAATAAGTATCTGGGATATTTTGATGGTAATCCAGCAACGTTGCATCAGCTTCCACCAGAGGAGGCATCTGTAAAATATGTGGAGTTTATGGGTGGCGCTCAGAGCGTACTTAAAAAAGCAAAAGAAAATTTTGAAAAAGGAGAATATCGTTGGGTAGCACAGGTTGTTAATCATGTTGTCTTTGCTGAACCAGATAATGAAGAAGCGAAGAATCTACAAGCAGACACATTAGAACAGCTTGGTTATCAGTCAGAATCCGGCCCATGGCGTAATTTTTATCTCTCGGGTGCAAAGGAATTACGTGAGGGTGTTGTGAACGTGTCAGCGCCAAATACAGCATCCGAAGACATGTTTGCGGCGATGAATACAGAGATGATCTTTGATGCGTTTGCAATTGCGTTCAATGGCACAAAGGCGCGTGGTAAAGAATGGTCATTTAATTTCATCTTTAGTGATACAGGAGAGAAATATACACATGTTATTGAAAATGGTGTTTTGCATTCATATAAAGATCGTTCCGTGAATGATGTAGATGCTACGCTCACATTGACACGCACACAACTCAATGCTCTTATGTTTAAGCAATCGTCGGTCTTCTCGCTGATCGAAAAAGGTAATATTACACTTGAGGGAGATCAAGAAAGTTTTAAGGAATTTATGGGCCTCTTTGATCAATATGACTTCTGGTTCAATATCGTGACACCATAATCATTAGGAGAAACTCAAATAGAACTACCTGTCTGCCGATGAGGTAGGTCAAATTTCTACCCTGTTATGCAACAGGGTACACTTTCATTATGTAGAGTTATCTTATATTTATGGCAATGAAAAATTTGCGCACAAAGAAGGTGCGATGTACAATGGAAAAAAGAATCACCTAATTAATTAGGTGATTAATCACGTGATTAATTTTTTAACATTCGCCGACGCATACTGTGCTATGGCGAGACAAGTAAACATATGGCACGAAGAAAATTAAATGAGCGAGATGTGCGAAAGTTGTCAAAAACGAAAAGAGGGAGTTATACTATTACATTGCCGATCGAAGCTATGCGAGATCTTAGATGGCGTGATAAGCAGAAGCTGACTGTGCGACGGTCTGGTAGCAAGATCATTATTGAGGATTGGAAGAAGTAAGATATTTATATGAAAAAATTCTTTAGAAAAATTGGAGTGTGGCTACAACGCTATTGGCAACAATTTTCACATGTGGGTCTGTTTATAGGGGTGATCCTTTTTGCATTTTCGATGACGCCGTCACTTTTACCACGACCGCCGATCTTGCAGGGTCTCCTAGCGGGTCTCGTGTTTGCTGTAGGCTATGGCATGGGTATTGGAGGTTTGAAACTCTGGCGTTATTTTGAACTGCATGAGTTTAATCAAAAGCATCAAAAATGGACGTGTGGTACACTTCACATTATCGGATTTTTTATCATTGCCTATGCGATCTTCAACTGGCGTATGTGGCAAAATTCGATCCTCTCCGTGATGGATCAACCGATCATGGAAGGGTATCACTTTGTCTTTATTGTTCTCTTTACTGCTTTGATCGTGGCTATTCTTCTCATTGCCTTGGGACGACTCACTAGGCGATGGTTTCGATGGTTGATGAATAAATCGCATAATGTTGTGCCTCGACGCATTTCGCGCGTAGCAGGGTTCATTTCTGCGTTGATCCTCCTTATCGTTATGATTACGGGAGTATTCGTTAGTAATATGTATGACTTTGTTGACCAATCAGCGGGACAAGCGAATAATTTGACGGATGACGGCGTTACACAGCCAATAGATCCGATGAAAGTAGGAAGCCAAGACTCACTTATCGCATGGGATACACTTGGTAAAGCAGGACGTAACTTTGTCTCTGTCGGACCGAGTGCAGAGGAAATAGCAACGTTTACTGGTAAGGATGCAAAAGAACCAATTCGTGTATATGCTGGGTTGCAGTCAGCTGATTCTTATGAGGAACGTGCACAACTTGTATTTGATGAGATGTTACGTGTCGGTGCATTTGATCGTTCGGTGCTGATCGTTACAACACCGACAGGAACGGGATGGATGGATCCGTATGCGATGGACACCCTTGAGTATCTGCATGGTGGTGACAGTGCAAATGTCTCTATGCAATATTCTTATCTCTCTTCACAGGCAACTCTGGTATTCCATCCAGATAAAGCGGGCCTTTCTGCAAAAGCGTTGTTTGAAAAAGTGTACAAATATTGGACGACTTTGCCGCAAGAGTCACGGCCAGAACTCTATTTGTTTGGGATCTCTCTTGGTTCATTTGGTTCGGAACAATCAGCAAAACTTCATCAGATCATGTATGATCCGATCGATGGCGCTTTGTGGACTGGGCCACCATTTGTCAATCAGACACATAAAGAATTGGTTGATGATCGCAATGAGGATTCGCCATATTGGTTGCCAACATATGAGGATGGCTCTTTGGTGCGCTTCACATCAGCACAGAACAATCTTGCTAACTACAGGACAGATTGGAGGGGTATGCGTCTGATCTATTTACAGTACTCGAGCGATCCGATGGTTTTCTTCTCCTCGTCACTTTTCTTGCACAGTCCTCAGTGGTTGAAAGATCCTCGTGCTGATGATGTATCGCCAATGCTTTCGTGGCATCCTATTGTAACATTCTTTCAGATCGCATTTGATTTGATCGTTTCGGTATCGGCTGCGCCGTTAGGCTATGGGCATAACTATGCACCAGAACATTACATTGATTCATGGGTTGAATTGACTGATCCACAAGGCTGGGATGAAGAAACGATCAATCGATTAAAAACTTTTTCTCGTGGAAGTTGATGATATGTAAGAGAGTTTATTCGTCGTGGCATTGAGATTTTCATAAAATGAACTGAGATCATATGACACATTACCTTGCTCTTGATTGGGGCGAAAAAAAGATTGGTGTTGCACTTGCTGATAGTGAGACAAGAATTGCATTTGCGCATACTATCATCATGAATGATAATCGCTTTTTTGATCTGCTCGGTGATCTCATTGCTGAATATGATGTTACAATGATCATTATCGGAAAACCGCAGCATGATCAATTTGCACAAAATAGATCTTCGATAGAAAAATTTGCACAAGAGATCGAAACACGCACAGGAAAAAAGGTGATCTTTGCAAGTGAGCTTTTCTCTACGAAATCTGCACAAGAAAATTTACGAACTGCAGGCAAGAAGACTATGGATGATGATGCGGAGGCAGCGCGCGTGATCTTGCAATCATATCTAGATACCCATTCGACAACTATACTGTAAAGGTGTAAAATTATATTATGGAATTGCTTATTTAACTCTAATTATTTGCATAAGCAATTATTTTGGCTTTTAATTTAGCATTCATCATTAATAATTAATCATTTTTTCCTATGTGTTTATTTTTTATTCTTTTGATCTTTGGCCCACGTGTTGCGATGTTCTTCTTTTGGCTCTTTGATACGACACGCTTCAATGCTGCATTTGATAATATCATTTGGCCACTGTTAGGTATTATTTTTGTGCCGTGGACAACACTTATGTATATCATTGTGAGTCCTGGTGGTCTGAGTGGATGGGATTGGTTCTGGCTTGGATTGATGCTTTTAGCGGACATTGCATCTTATGGTAGTAGTGCGTACGGTAATCGCAGTATGATCAAAGTGTAGGCAACAGAAGGTATTCAAAGGTATTTATCAGAAATAATTCAAATTGAAGGAATGCACGACATTTTGCGTTCATGAAAAAAAATGAACGATGTTTAGTTTGAAGTAATATTTAATTAATTTATAAAAAAATATGGATCCAGTACCAGAGCTTTATGAAGAGATAATACCAGAGCTGATCAATGAACTTCCGCCAGAATTCACTGATGAATTGCAAGCGGAATTGTTTGATGAGTTAGGCGCAGAGTTCGAATATGAGGTAGGAACAGAAATAACACCAGAATTGTATGGAGGTGGCGCACCACTCGATGGTGCTGTCGCAGCAGGTTTTATTGGTATGATGGTTGTTTCGTGGATCATCGCAATCGTATTTTTGGTCTTAGTGATTATTGCATGGTGGAAGATCTTTACAAAAGCAGGACAAGAAGGATGGAAATCAATTATCCCATTCTATAATGTTTACATTATGCTTGGTATCGTTGGCATGCCACCACTGCTCATGTTGATCATGATCGGTTTCTTTATTCCTTTCCTTAACCTTATTGCTGGACTTGCATGGTTCGTCGTATCGATCATGATGTATTATAAACTCAGTCTCGCATTTGGTAAGGGGATCGGTTATACACTAGGCCTTATCTTTTTGCATCCGATCTTTGCGTTAATGCTTGCATTTGGTGATGCGAAATATACTGCGCCAGTTGTAGCGGTGAAACCATCAGATCCTACACCACCGACGCCAACTCCTGCACCAGCTCAAGAGCAGAAGGCACCAGGACAAGTTCCAAAACAAACGCCGCCAGATGCGCAGTAGTTTGTAAATCTTACAGTAAACCACCATATCTTATGATGTGGTGGTTTTTGTTGCATAGAATGATCCTATAGCAGTTGTCGTCATAATAATGTATGCTATGATGATGATCTATTAAGTTTACAAATTGTTATGGATTACGTCATTCTTTTTCTTTTCATTGGCTGTGCTGCTTTTTTGGGTGCGATGATCGGACTCGGTATTGCATTTGGCTTCTTTCTTTACTTCTCGATCATTATCCTTATCTATATATCATGGTGGAAGATCTTTGAAAAAGCTGGGCGCAAAGGATGGGCGGCATTGATCCCATTTTATAATACGTATAAACTGATCAAGATTGCAGGACGGTCTGGATGGTGGTTTTTTCTCCTTTTCATTCCTATGGTGAATGTCGTGGTCATTATTAT
>JAUVJK010000039.1 GCA_030592425.1 Candidatus Moraniibacteriota bacterium | reverse complement strand
CATTGCCACTAGGAACGACCTGTAGCTGTGTACCAGAAAGTGTTCCAGCGAATCCTGATGTAATATCTTCTCCTACCTGCGCAGCAGAAGCATTCTGCGTCATTGCAAAAAAAGCAAAGAGCATTATTGGTAAGAGTGTCACTATCTTTTTCAAATTTTGTTTTTTGATTAATTATTTTTATGATGCTTTTATTATAGCACAGAATAATAATAATAATAATAATAATAATAATAATAATAATAAAGTTATCCACAGAGCAGAGATCTGTTGTTTATGAAAAAAGAATGACCTCATTAATGATGTCATTCTTTTTTTGTCGTGCATCGAGAAGTTTGTTTCGCTATCACGCAGATCACTCACTATCTCCTGTCTGTATGTTACTGATTACCAATTACTTGTTTTTTAATTTGTTATATTAAAGAGTGTTTTAAGTATAAGATGTATATCATCTCCCATTACTAATAATGATTTCATTCATACAAGTTCTTCCTCTTCCAAAAAGCCTTATCTGTGCTATACTTTTCCATATGAAAGACCTCGCAACAAATAAACGCGCACGATTCGATTATGATATCCTCTCCACATATGAGGCAGGCTTAGTATTGACGGGGCAAGAAGTAAAATCCGTTAAAACAGGTCATATGAGTCTCAAAGGAGCCTTTGTCACTCTTCACAATAATGAGCTCTATCTGACAAATGCCTTGATCCCACGCTATGAGCATGCTAGCCCTGCACTATTTCATGACCCACATCGTTCGCGAAAACTTCTCTTAAAACGTTCAGAAATCAGCACATTGATAGGAAAAAAGAAAACTGATGGTTTGACATTAGTACCAATTCGTGTGTATACTAAGAAGCGATACATCAAATTACTCTTTGGTGTTGGTCGCGGAAAGAAACGCTACGATAAGCGTCAAACCATCAAAAAGAGAGAGGATGATCGCAAGAAACAAAGAGCCTTCAGAGACCGCTAGATTTACTGTTTTCAGCTAATTTTCAACTACTATATTGAAAATTTACTGAAAATTAGAAATTGTAAAGTTGAAAATTTTCATAAGGGGATGTCTAGCATCGACAGTTTGTCGTTTTAAGATATGCACATCGCGCATGATACTTGCCGCGCTATACCAGTATCACAATTGTATAAATGCAAACTTTATTACAAAAGCAAAAGACGCAATGGCGCGAGCCTTTGCACCATCTTTTGCGACAGCAATCGCCTAAATTGTGCGATTGCCATCGGTTGACCAAGTCTTCATAGGTCATTTCCGGTGTCAAAAACATGAAGATCGCTTCTGTACGTCACTATAGCGTACAAAAGTTAAACCACTATAGTTAGATCTTTGTGTCATTTGTTTATTTCACTACACAAAGGTCGAATGCGTCTGTTTGCACAGACACAGAAATAAACTATATGTGTAGAGTGTTTTAGACCGTACAGATTTGGACGCGGGCGCAATACCCGCCATCTCCACATCTCATCGACATTTTATGTCGGTAAGAAAAAATAGCAAATTTCAAATAGACCCCCAAACGATCAAACTCTATTTTTTTATTGTTTGATAATTAAGTTGTTTGAATCTGTTTGGTATTTATCGTTTAGAATTTATAATTTTATCTCCTATGCGACGACGCTTCCGAAGAAAACCTAAACGCATTGTAAAAGTACCACAAATGCGTGCTAATGAGCGGATCTTTGCTGATCCGGTTATTGTTGTAGATCAAAACAATGAGCATCGTGGCGAAATTCCACTCTCTGAAGCACGAGCTATTGCAGAGGAAGCAGGACTTGATCTTGTCGAGGTCTCCCCAAAAGCAAAACCACCTGTCTGCAAGATCATTGATTATGGTAAATTTCAGTACACACAGGCAAAACAACATCGTCAAAACCAAGCACACCAAACGAAAGTAAGTACAAAAGGCATTCGCATCGGTTTACGCACTGATGTTCATGACCTCAACTTCAAAAAAACGCAGGCGGAGAAATTCCTCAAAAAAGGTAATAAAGTAAAGGTTGAGATCATTTTGCGTGGACGTGAAAAAGCCCATCAAGGCCTTGCAAAAGAGAGCATTGCGACATTCCTCAAAACACTTGAGATTCCTTATCGAACAGAAGAAGACATAAAGCGATTTCCAGGTGGATTCAATACGCTTATCGCACCAGAATAGATTTTGTGAAGCGTCATTGACAAATCAACGACAATCTATTACAGTAGGGGAACATATTGCTGTACAAGCATTTTTTTAATTTGAAAAGAAAGATTACTATCTACATCTATTTCCTTTTTCCTAGATACACAGAAAGAAGTAGAGTTTCATAGTCTTGTCCGCCATAGCTAACAGCGAAGGAGGATTGAACAGAATAACGTAAAATTACTATGCCAAAAATGAAGACGCGCAAAGCGCTCGTAAAAAAAGTAAAGATTACTAAGGGGCGCAAGGTTATACGCCGTACAACAGGTCAGAATCACTTTAATGCAAAATGTACCGGGAAACAAACGCGCCACAAACGCAAGGATCAACGTCTCTTCAAGACAGACGAAAAAAATGTTTTGAAATCACTTTCAAAATAAGAACTCTACAGAATTTAAAACTTTATTAGTATTGACTCAATCATATGGCACGAGTAAAACGCGGAGTAACTGCATCTAAACGACGCAAAAATCTCCTCAAACAAGCAAAAGGATATAAATGGCGACGTAGTACACATTATCGTGCAGCTAAAGAAGCTGTCATGAAGGCTGGAAAATATGCATATCGCGATCGTCGCACCAAAAAACGTGTTATGCGTCGCTTGTGGATCCTTCGTCTAAACAATGCCGTACGCGAGCATGATACTACTTACAGCGCATTCATCAATACACTTGCGGATAAAAAAGTAGAACTTGATCGAAAGGTTCTCTCACAGATGGCAGTCGAAAATCCAACCGTATTTGCAAAGATGATGGAAACTGTCAAATAAGAATTCCTTTAGCAAAATTAAAATCACCATATCTCGTGATGATTTTTTATTAAGAAAAGAAATGTTCCTATTACTTTTTCTGCTTTTTCTGCACGTTATTATACCACAGAGCATATACAAGAAGCGCTAAAACGATCCCAATAAAATCTATACCAATATCTGTTACCTTTCCATCTCGCAATGGTACGAATGATTGATGCAATTCATCGCTTAAAGCATAAAGAAAAGAGAAAGCGCCACTCATAAGAAGTACACGATTGATCGGCTGATCCAGCACTTCGATCGAACGAATAATTAAGATCGTCAAAACAAAATATTCTCCGATATGAGCTGTCTTCCGTAAAAGATAAGCGATCAGATCAAATGAATTACTTCCTGCAGTAAATGTGCTTTGTGAAGAAAGAATGTAAATGATCAGCATCCACAAAAAGATTGGTGCAAGATAAAAAAGCCAGTATTCACCTAACGATAAATTTTTACTTTCGCCAAAAACAGCTAAAAGCTTCTTACCCATGTTTTCGTATCGATACTTTGTCTTTTCGTTGTTCCTTTTTCTATTCATTTTCATGCTTATTGATCACATCCATTGTCAATCGTACAAGAGCTGCAAATGGAAGCCAAATCCACAGAGTTCTTTTCAAAAAATTGTCGATTAGCTGATTCATATTTTTTTCATGTTATTTATGCGTCATGATCTCATACATGACGACACCCGCGGCAACTGCAACATTCAATGATTCCTTACTTCCTCGCATTGGTATATCAATTATTATATCACATCGTTCGAGAGTTTGCTTATCGATCCCATTGGGTTCATTGCCCAATACAAGGGCAAGAGGAAAGTTTACTTCAAATTCTTTATAATCAATACTTGTATCAGCCTGCTCCAATGCTACGATCATATAATCGTCATATTTCAATGCTACGAATACGTCATTGATCGCACTTTTATGAGTCCATGGGACATTTTTCTCTGCACCAAGTGCTGTTTTTGCAATACGCTTCTCACCTTGTGTCATGTAAGCTTTCACACCATCATGAGGTGCAGCTGTAAATCCTGTAAGATACACATGGTCAACGCCACATCCATCAGCTGTTCGTATGATCGAACCTACATTCAATGCGCTACGCACATTGTGAAGAATAATAATAAATTGATCTTTCTTTTGATGCATAATAAACAAACGATATCGTATTCTTTCTTCGTCATTAGTAATTTAGTCATCCGTCATTAGGATTGCGCTTGCATTCTTTCCCACTTCTGAAATAATTCTGTCGTCGCATAAACATCGCGCATACAATATTCAGCGATTTTTTTATACTCTCCATTGCGAAATAACTGCGGTACAGCAAATCCTTCGACGCCAGCTTCTTTTGGACTTTGCAAACCAAGCGCCTGCATATAAACATGCAGTCCAAATCGTCGCGTTGCTCCATAATATGATAACTGATCAGCTAGATCACAATGTTTTCGCGCATCATAACGATAAGGCATAAGATCGATCGATGGCTCAATATCATGAACCATCGAACGAAAGAGAATATAGGGAGCATCAAATCCGCGTCCATTAAAAGTGATTATTTGATCAAAATATGCAACATCTTTCCAGAACCACTTTAACACATCTTTCTCATTCCCCATTTTATAGATCACGCCTTCTTTTTCATACTCATTAACGCTTTTACTATCACCACAAAAATAGACTTTTGCATTTCCAGTATCAATATTCAACATGCCAATTGCAACAACTTCCCCCGTCACAGGCCAAAGTGCAGTCTTTTCTTTTTCACTTTTTATCTCCTCTGGCGTTTGTGCGTATCGCAAAAGGTTCTCCTGCGTCTTTTCATCAAGCATATTAAAATCTTTTCCTGTACACTCAATATCAAAAACGAGTCGATTCATGAGCTAGAATTTAGATATTAGAAAATAGAATGTAGAAGAAAGCCTACTAATGAACACACACTATTTTGTCACAGCCCCTTCAATGGTATTAATAGTTTCGCCTAAGAACTATTCACATTTTCCTGGAGTATAACAATCTTTACATAAACGAAGGTTAGTTGCAAAGACACCAAGCGCTATCGCAATCAATAGCCACTGTGTACCAGCAAGGCCAAAAATTGCCTCTGTCAAACCGAGGAATACGACTGCTGCACAAATAATTGCTAGAACTGATAGCACAAGAAGCACGTGAGCAGCCTTCATTGCACATTTATACTGTTTCATAATTTCACCTCCTTTTTATTTAATCCTGATTAGTTGTTGCAAACATTGCGCGAGCCGCCTCCCAGACAGAATCCTCTCCATGCGTCACCTTCATGTAATACCACCACTCCACACCCCACAGATAGATATCATCAAAACCTCCCTGTCGTGCAAAATTAACATTCTCAACAAGTTGCTCAGGATTCATATGTTCCAATTGCTGTTCTTTTGAAAAATCAGTGGTTGTCCCTGCCATCCATGGCTCTCCCTGTAATTCGATCACAATAGCATTTTTTTGATCAGCAAATACATCGATCATCCAACGTTTCAATTGAAAGAAACGTGGCCCAACAGGATATTCATAATAACCATATTTCTGTGTATAGACATTTCGATACATTGTTGTACCAAAGATATCAGCCCGCTTTGCTGCAGGTATCCATAAACTCAATTCACCGCTATCCGTAATAAGAATTGGTCGTGTAGAGTCAGTCGCACGTGCAGTTGCGACCTCCTGATCGAAGAATTCGACACTAAATGGAGGGCAATCCCCATAGCCAAGAAATGGTTCGTTTTCGATCTGCCAGATTGCTACAGCTGAAGAATCTTTGTATCGATTGATCACTTCTTCAATAAAGATCAATAATCGTTCTCGCCTTTTATCTGTATCATCCACCGCCCATTCTGGAATAAAGCACTCTGGCCACCGTGGTACTTTCCGACCGATCACAAGAATGAGTTGTGCATTTCTTTTCTCTGCCTCTGCCACTTCATAATCAAGATGATCCCAATTGTACTGACCTTCCACAGCTTCTATATGATCCCAGTACACGGGAATACGAATTTTTTTGACATTCAGATCATCAAGTATCGCCGTATAAACTTCCTGCCAATCAATATTCAGTTCATCACTATAGCGCCATGAGTATGTGACACCAAGATCAAATGGCTCAGCAGGTGTTTTTACAGGAATATTTATATACAGTAGAAAAAGGATCACAAACCCAATGATCACTCCGAATATAATCACAAAATATTTAAGTGCTTTTTTCATATTTATATTTATTGTAGAATACTCTTTTCATTATATCCGAATTTTGCGTAATGCGCGACGTCGTTCTTTATGGTCTGGCATCGTCTCACTAACCAACGACCAAAATGAGGCTTGATGATTCATCTCTTGAACATGACACAATTCATGCACAATGATGTAATCACGTAGTAACGGTGTAAGACAAACGATCTTACAATTAAAATTGAGATTGCCCTCTGCGCTACAACTCCCCCACCGCGTTTTCTGCTGACGAATACTAATGTGCTTATAAGGTAATTGATAATGCGCATTAAAGTGCTCCAATCTCTCCTCAACAATACTGCGTGCTACTTTTTTGATATGTTTGACCATTTTCTGATCGATCGTCGTCTTGATCGAGGGTTGATATACGCGTAGATGCTTTGTGATCCAAGTGCTATTTCTTCGTAGCGTCTTATCAATGAAAAATTGCGGATATGTTTTTGGCGCTGTCACAACAAATGTCCCATCCTGATGCACGATCAAATTAACCCGTCGCTGATACGCACGTCGCTTCAGTGTATACATACACTCCATATCTTCGATCGTTATTTTTCGCAACATATTTTCCTAAGTATATTCAATCAAATAAACATACGCAGTAGTACTATATATCGATATATAGTACTACTTCTCAAAGACATATCGATCAATCACATATCTAACATTTTTTTTACTATCTCTATTTGTCCATATGGACTCAAAATCCTATCATACATTTTTCTTTTGTCTCCCTCATGTCTCTTCTGTCGTTTTTGTTGTTTCTCAATTTGCTCTCGAAACCCTTGACTTTCACTATCGATCCATTGTCTAATACTCATAATCGTCGTTTTTCCAACGCCTAATTCTTTCGTGATATTATCATAACTTTTTCCCGCAAGTAATAATTTTGCAACTTGAATACGTCGTGCAAACATAATTGATTCACTTGGCGTAAGTAAACCCATAAAAAATCCAACAACATCCTTTTTCTTTTCTAAATGTGTAACTATATCATAGAAATCCCCAACGATACGGTACCTTAGATCCTGATCAAGATCATTGATTTGAACTTTACTCATAATTATGTAGCTATATCATTTACACCTCTACAGTAACATATCTACCGCAATAGTACAATATATCGATATATTGTACTATTAGACTATTGTGTATATATGGCTAGATGAGTTTCTTGTTGTTATTTCCTATTCGTTCTATCAAAAGATCATTTCTATATCAACACCTAGAAGACACTTCCTCTATAAACCTTATATTCGCATGATCTTTATAATTCCTACAAGTGTATCAAACTCTAAAGTACAGTTATACGTATAATGTACTATATCAATCAACAAGGATCTAAACTACTTCTTATAAATATTTCTGTCTATGGTTATCATTCGTAATGAATGATAACATTTGAGCCCTAAATATTACATACTGCACACTATTCT
>JAUVJK010000010.1 GCA_030592425.1 Candidatus Moraniibacteriota bacterium | reverse complement strand
TCCCGCAGGAGCAGGTCCTGGTGCACCGCGAGCTGTACCGATTGACCCAAAAAATCCTCCAACAAATCTTCCAAAAGGGTGCGAAAACTACAAACAAGCCTTTCATGATGCAGCTGATGGTGATTCTGAGCTTGAATGCCTATTGTATGCAGTTGCATCCGCTGAATCCAGATGCGATCCAAATGCAGATAGTGGCCTAGCATGTGGTATAATGCAATTTAAGCCCTCTACAGCACAAAAATCCTGTACATGGCTGAAAGAAAATCCAGATGAAAGCATCGCTATGGCTGCTGCGTATCTCGGTCAAAACCAATCTTATCTTAATAGTCATTATGACGAATTCTCTATAGGTGGCTCATCAGCACAATCATCAGAGACTGTTACAGTTGGTAGTTACACATACAATGCTGGCAATGATGATCTTATCGCTTCATACAATGCAGGTCCTGGCAGAGGACCCTTTACGCCTTCGGTGGATTGTGCCCCATCCGACCCACGAGCAAAGCAAATACCAGCTTGGCAATGTGACAAAGGAAATGTCTTTGCTGATGGACAAACAATTGATTATGTTCAACGCGTTCAAGCTTTTCAAAATATGTGTTCACCGATGTAATAAATATGGAGCTATTTCTATTTCATGATTAATTGCAACTAAAAAAAATGAAAAAATTATTTATTATCTTCGTCGTTCTCTTTATCATTTCCTTGATCTTTTTAGGGGTTTATTATCTAGCCTTTCAGGATGACGCAGAAAATACAATAATCAAAGAACCTACTCGCTACAATAAAGATGCTCCTAGCGAAAGAGATGAAGAAATATCCGATCAATTTATCACACAGATCACACAAGAAGCCATCATTGCTCCAGTGATCACAACTGGTGGTGGTCGTATTCGTTATGTCAATGCTGAAAACGGTAGCATTGAAGAGATCGATCTCAGCGGGACAAATAAAGAGACACTTTTTGAAAATAATTTTACTGGTATCGGTGCTGTCGCATGGTCTGCGGATCGCGAAAAGCTTCTTATGCAATCTGTAACAAATAAAGACTATTATGTCTTTGATATAAAAAATAACACAAAAAGCCCTTTTAAAGAGAATGTTGACACTGCCACATGGACGACGAGCGGCAATCGCGTCCTTTACAAATATTTCAATACAGATAATAAAGAGCGCTCCTTAAATATTGCTAACGCTGATGGCTCAGATTGGAAAAAGATCTTACCACTTACAATGCGCGATGCTTCTTTTACACAAATCCCTCGTTCTGCCTCAGTTCTTTTGTGGAATACAGGAAACGCTCATGAAAAAAGTAATCTCACAAGCGTTGGCATTGTTGGTATAAGTGATCCAAAAAAAATTGGTAATAAATCATTCGGCGCAGATTATTTGCCAAGTCCCGATGGGAAAAATATTCTCGTAAGTGCACTTGAAGATGAAGGCGGGGACCAAATAATACTCTCCTTGATGAATCAAAATGGTGGTGATCTACGTCCGCTCAATATTCCAACATTTATTTCAAAAGTAGCCTGGTCAAAAGACAGTAATTCGCTATATTATGCTCTCAGTGGCGGTATTCCCGAAGGATCATTACTTCCAAATGATTATCGCAATAAAAAATTTATGACACGTGATTCTTTTTGGAAAGTCACTATTGAGACTGGACAAAAAGAGCGCCTCATACCTCTTAATACGATTACACAAGAGTATGATGCGACAGATTTATTCCTTTCTCCGATAGAAGATACTCTTTTTTTTGTTAATCGCTATGATGATCAACTGTATCGACTTGATATCGATCAAGATGTTGCAGTCGAAGATGAAAACTAAGCGCAGCGCCTATACCAATGAGCAACCAGAAGAGAAATGCAAGATCATTCTTCCAATAGGGCGTATCAGTCAACCCATAGAGAAGAATTGATGTCATAGAAGCCACGAGAAACGCTACTGTAGCGTTTTTTCTTATGAAATGGTACATTCGTCGATAAAACCATAAAAGAACTGTGAGGAAGCCTATGAGACCGATGACGCCACTCTGTAACCAGAATGCGAGGAAAAGATTATGTGGCTGTGGCACAGCCCACTCAAGGTAAGGCGGAAAATATTCCTGATAAGCAAGATACTGTTCTTGAAATGTATTTGGCGTTATACCAAAGATTCTATGATCTTGTCCAATCATCAATGCGCTTTCCCAGATCATGATACGTGACGCAACTGATGAACGCTCTGGCAAAGCGCGGAGGTCTTTTATTTTTTGTTCATTGATCTGTAAAGCAATAAGGGCAATGCCAATAGCTACAATAATAAAGAAATAATACTTACGTTTCGACTTCATTAAAAAGATCATAATAATACTGCTACCAATAACAGCAATCCATGCGCTGAATGAATTCGTAAGATATAACACACTCATCATCATAATAATCCCAATAATAACAATGCTCTGCCAGCGACGCCCTAACTCTTTCACGTAAAAAATAAAGAAGACTGCTGGAGAGAGGTAAAGCGCAAGATAATTTGGTGACGCATAAAACCCCTGAAGTCTCCCATCATATGTCACATCACCACTTACGAAGTAACCTAGAACAATAATACTTATGCCTACAGAACTCGCAAAATAGGACCATAGATAGACTTTGATTGAACTATAATCCCTTATGCCTCGCATCCACACGACAAGAGCAAACAGCATCGGTATAATAAACCACCCTTTTAATACCCCAAATCCCGCACGAGAATGCTCACCAAAAAGAGTTGCTATAAATACACCAAGACACATAAGAAATGCACCAAGGAGCAGATATTTCTGCTTCTTCATCTGAGGGAATCGTATGACACCAGAAAATATACTCAGGATTAATACGATCAACGTTAAAACTTCTGTTATATTGATTGGTATGCCAAAAAAAGAAAAGCGAGTACCATAAAAAGGCAAAGAGAGGATAATCAACACGATGATCACATCTATTATATGATCTTTATTCCTAAGATAATTCACCGCCTTGTCTATTAGTCTTTTCATGTCTATATGATATTGCATGATGACAACTTAAGCCAGCAATGATCATTAATAATGTGAATATATGAACAGAAAAAAGAGATGTCTCAAAAAAACTATGTGTCATAAAGACAGTAATACTGATACCCGAGGCGACCATCAAAGGATCTGTCCGTTGAGAAAAATAAATGATAACAACTGTCAGCAAAAAAGAGAGCCATAGCAACAAACCGATCACACCCATCTCTGCCATGATATCAAGATAGAGATTATGCGCATAAATAGGTGTACGATAATCTGCGCGAGGGTCAACGTGACTAATATATCCCCCGAGACCAACGCCACGAAGTGGGTGGGCTACAATGATATCATAGGCCTGCGCCCAATTTGCAAGACGTTCTGTGTTCGAACCCTCCGTCATATCAAAACTACTTGCCAAACGATCGCTGACAGGATTTGATGGAATGATCAGGGAAAGGCAAAGGACACTAACAAAGATTCCCCCTATGATCTTATGCCACACATGTAATTGTTTTTGATAAATAATAATAAAAATACTAAAACCAACGATCAACCCAATATAACCACCCCGCGAAAATGTCAAAAGATCAGCAATGATCATCAATAGGGCAAACCATACATAAAATGATTTCCCTGTCTTTATAGAAAGTCCAACAGCGAGTGGCGCGATCATCCCGAAGAAAAAGGCACAAATATGTGGATCTGGAAAAAAGGCAATGACACGAAAAAGATCTACACCTGCAACATTTACAAGCCAGCTATTGTGCATAATAACCGCTGCACCAAGGCTTTTTCCTAAAACAAGAGCGCTTATATCACGCCACAATACCATTGTCAGCTCGAGGCCAATAATAAACTGCAGCATAAACTGCACAAGACCAATGCTTGCGATCAGCATACCACTCCATACAATTACTTTTTGAATGAGCATAGATACATTCTGTCGCTTTGCAACAAAATAGATCGTCAGAAAGTAAAAAGGAACGAGTGTAAGGAAAAAGAGGATCTTTCTCGCTCCCCACAGAGGATGTTCTGTCAAAAAGAGGGAGAGTGCGGCCACAACTAAAAAACTTGTCAAAAAGAAGGTTTGAAGTGAAAATTGAAAAGAACACTGCCGCCTCAAAAGACAATAGAGCAAAGTACCACAAAAAAGAACACTACCAAGAACTCTCGTTAGCATCAGATCATATCCTTGCGCAGGGTTTAATGCAAAGTGAAGAGGTAATGTAAAAATGGTGATTAAAAATACCGTAAATAAAAATTTCATAAACTACTATTTAACAAATCGATACGGTACACGCAGTATGCGAACAATATAGCCAATGAGTGGATGAAAATGTTTCTTAAAGTAGTAATCTTGCGATCTATAGTATTGTTTTTTTTGCTGCATTTGATCGCAGCTGCTTGCGCCACTAGTATGTCGAACCTCTACATGCGGGCAGTAAATGATCTTTGTGCCAATTTCCCGCGCTCGACGACAAAGATCAATATCCTCGTAATAGAGAAAAAAATTCTCATCAAAACCGTGAAGATCCCGTAACAATGTCGCTCTTATGAACATCGCTGCACCACTCACCCAAGCGACACGCGTATTATTACGCACCTGCCACAATTGTACGCTACGTGAAATGCCTATATGATTTCTTACCAATTCTTGCAAAGTCATATCTACTCCCGTAGACCACTCCTGTGTTTTTTCGCCGCGTGTAACAAGTCGTGGGGCAACGATACCAACGGCATCGTCATTAAACTGCACAAAAATAGCAGCAATAGAGGTAGAAAGAAAGGCTGCATCTGGATTTAAGAAACAAATTATTTCACCTGTTGCTATTTCACTACCACGATTATTTGCATAGCCGTAGCCATAATTTTTTTCAAGTTCAATAATGTGATCCGCCACATGGCTTATTTCTGATGTGATCTTTTGTGGATCATTATTGACGATAATAACTTCATAAAGCCATTGTTCAGGAATGCTTTGCTTGATCGATAGAACACAGCCATGCAGTATATCAGCACTCTGATAGTTCACAATGATAAAACTAATTTTCTTTCGACTTATTTCTTTGTGCATAATCATGAAAAGCCTGTGCGATCATCTTGTGCGTTGCGTTTGGGGTCATTCTCATCTGAAATGCATTCTTCAAGCGACGCAGAAGTAAATGGAGATAAAACCACGGCTTAATAAAAAATGGCGTATGTACTTGAAAGAATCGCAATCCATTAAGTACAAGCCAATAAATTTTCTTTTGATTTTCTTTTTCGCTTACCTCATCATGCCATGCATGTGCCTGCGGAACAATAGCACATGAAAATCCTTTATGACGTGCACGCAAACTAAGGTCAGCGTCTTCATAATACAAAAAATAACGCTCATCAAAAAGACCTACCTCCTTAAAAACCTCTTTTTTTGCAAATAATGCACATCCTGTAATAAACTGTGTATTATAAGGATTCTTTATTCCTACTGCATATTCGTCGTTCCTATGTGTCGCACGAAATCGCGCAAAAGAGATCTTTCCGCCAGCAAACCAAACTTCTTTTGAGTGTCCCTTAAAAATGATTGGACTTGCAATACCGATCTTCTCGTCTTCATGCATTGCCCGCAGTAAATATGTCAAACTATTTGGTCCAATTGTAGCATCTGGATTCAACAGAAGAATATGCGTCGCGTTATGCTCTAAAGCAAACCGAATACCAACATTCGCTGCTGCACCAAAGCCAATATTTTCTGTATTACAGATCGTATGCGCCCGTGAAAAATTCCTACGACACATTTCAAGAGATCCATCACGCGATGCATTGTCAATAATAACAACCTCGACATGATCAATTCGCAGAGCATACACACTTTTAAGTGCACGCCTAAGAAGCTGACCACCATTATAATTAACAATAATAACAAAAGGTTTTTCTCTCATAAAATTGATCATACGTCCTCACGACGTAAAAAAATACTCATTAATTCCTTTCGACTCACTGCGCGGAACATAATAATACATAACAAATAAACGATCACTGCGATACATCCTGCGATCAAGGCATGGAGATCTCGCGCCAAAATAAAAGCAACGATCATAAACCCACCAGCTATAAAAATACGCCATAAAAATGAGAGGCGTGGTTTATATTGTAAGTACTGATACGACAGAATTGCTCCAGCAGTAACAACAAATAACTCTGTGCCGACAGAAATGATCGCTGACGCCATATATGAAAAGTGCGGTATAAATATAATATTTGCAGTAACATTGAGAATTGCAGCAATGATCAATGCAATCATCAATCTTTTTTGCTGATTGCCAGCAAGGAGGACATTATTATAAAAATGACCAAAAAATATAAGAGCACTTGCAAAAATAAGAATGCGTAATACGACAACAGAATCTTCGAAAGCGCCGCCGCCAATGACTAACATGATAAAGTCTGCCATAAAAAGTGTCGCGATAATGATCGGCACCACCATAAGAATGAATACTTTCATTGTTTTGTCTGCAATGCGCGCAAACTTTTTTCGATCAGAAAATATAAAGAGTGACAAAAGCGGAAGCATAAGACCAATGATCATTGCAGGGAAAAATGCGAGGGTATCAACGATCTTATAGGCCGCATTATAGATACCAACCTCCTCTTGCGTTCCAACGATAGAAAGAATGATCGTATCCATTTTTATATAGAGGAAGGTAACAAATGTCGCAACGCCCATTGGAAGAGATAAACGTAGAAACTTTCTCCAATAGGGAACATCTATATGGAGAACAAATGGCACATAGCGACGCGATAAGATAAAAAGAACGATAAAATTAAAAAGCATTGAAAGCAATAATGCCATAATGATCATCGTCAATCCTTTGTCGGCTTGCATAGCATAATAGATCACACTAACCTGAATCACTTTTCCGCATAATTCCGTCAGGGCAACACGATCCATGATCAAATTCTTTTGAAAAATGCCGTTCAATAGACCGTAGCTCGATGCAAAAACAAATGAAATTGAAACAAGAAAAATACCTAGTTTTACATCATTTTCGTATGGCAAAAAAATGAGAAGAAGTGGCGATAATACTGCGACTATCGTTGATACAATCACGCGCAAAGAAAATATTGCGCCCATCACCTTCTTTGCATCAGCATTCTTTCGAGAAATCTCACGTGTTGCAACAGAATAAAGACCTAGATCAGCAAGAGCGATAAAAAAACCAAAAAAAGCAAGGATTGTGGCATATTTCCCAAATCCTTCAACGCCAAGATAACGCGTGATCATCCCAATACCAACTAATGCGAGAATCGTTGAAATGATCTTTGCGATAGTACTAATTACCGCGTTATATGCTATTTTTCGTGCAATTGCCATAAAATTAGTTACTTTATACGAGTATATTCATTCTTTACCAACAAAAAAACAGGTGTCTCGTAATTATAACATCTGTTTTCATAAACTCTAAATAACACTACGCGGCTTTACGATAACTTTTCGATCATCTCGGTCTCCAATAGACTCTGTTATAACAGAATCGTCATCTGCGAGTGTCATATGAACAATACGGCGCTCATATGGTCGCATTGGACGTAAGACGATCGGTTTCTTTTCAGATGTGGCTCGCTGTCCAGCTTCACGCGCATCTCGAGCTATAAGATCATTTTTTTCTGCACGATAGGCGTTGACATCCACAAGAAAGAAAATATGATGACCAACTTTTTTACGTACCAATATACTTGACAGTTGTTGTAGCGCTTGTAAATTAGCACCATACTGCCCAATTAAGTACTTTGAATCTTCTCTAATAGTTATATTGCACGTAAATGATGCTCGCTCATCATCAGCTGTACGAGTTTTCACCTCAACTGTCGCGCCCGGAAAATCAAGAAGCTTAAGAATACTTTCAATAACCTCTTTAATACTAGTTTGTTCATTTATTTCATTCATAGGAAAACTGTAAATAATTTACTTATCTTTATTGCGTTGAATATAAAATTGCTGTGCGATCGAGAAAAGGATTGAAGCAAACCAATAAAGTGTCAGACCTGCCGCGAATGTCCACCCGATAACAAGTGTGATTAATGGGCCAACATATAACATCTGTTTCTGCATCATTTGCGCAAAATCTGGCTTTTTGTCACCTTCTTCATCCTTTTTCGCAATTCCTTTCTCTCCCTCGACTTTTTTGTCAGCATTCTTTTGCATCATCATCTTCGACTGGAAATACATTGCAACAGCAGCAAGAACTGCTAAATATTTATTTGCTTCCATTAGGTTAATTACACCAAAAGAATTTTCGTATGGCAATTGACCTGGGTTAGAAACAAAGTTATACAAGATATCCTCATTTGTTAAAAAGCTACTATCAACAAATGCAATGATCACGCGATAAAATGCGATAAAAATAAACAACTGAAGGACAAGTGGCATACACCCAGAAAATGGATTTACCTTATTTTCCTTATAAAATTCCATGATCGCTTTCGTCTGCTTCTCCTTATCATCCTTATACTTATTCTGAATTTCCTTTATCTTTGGTTGTAATTCTTGTAATCGTTTTTGTGATTCAATCTGCTTACGAAAAATTGGCGCAAGAACAAGCTTGATTAAGACTGTTACAAGGACAATTGCCAAGCCAAAATCTTTATACGGAACAAGGTTATAAACAATAATGAGTAGATTGTAGAGAGGATCATAAATGATCACATGAAAGAAATTGGTAATAAACTCGATCATAATGTCATTTTACTTAATATTACTTAGCAATCTCTTAAGATCGCACTTGATCTCTTGAAAATTCTTAACTTCTTTTGCGTTAAATTGCGCAACACAGTTATAATTTTGTTTTTTCCTATGAAACATTTCTTTAAATACATTTTGGGCTCGTCGTCGCACAAAATTGCGATCTACAGCGTGTGGCAATGACTTCTTTGCAATAGAAATAACGAAAGAGCCGGAACTTCGCGCTGTTGTTTGAAAAATGAGTGTAAAAAAGTCACCACGCTGCCGTCTTCCATGTCGAAATATCTGTGCAATCTCTTTTTTATCACTGATAGTATTACGACTCATATCCTTTATGACGCTAGCTTTTTACGCCCTTTTTGACGTCGTCTCTTTAAAACTTTTTGTCCGCCACTTGTTTTCATACGTGAGCGAAACCCATGTTCCATCTTTCGTTGTTTCTTTTTTGGCTGATATGTTCGTTTCATGTCAGTATGATTATGAGCTAAACTCCTCTTTTACCAAGAAGGAAGCCATTGATAGCTTCTGTCATAGAGTATCAGGAATAAGAATATTCGTCAATCGAAAGGCTATATCAATACCTCCGCACTACAATTTTAAAGTATTGACAAATACCACCTGCCATTTATAGTAAATAAACGTTATAAATAAAATAAAACCTTTTTATTAAAAGATATAGGATGTATATACATCAAGAGATCAAGGCAAAAACATTTATTGTGCACATGTTATAAACAGTTTTTTGCACAGTTACACATGGGAAGAGTTCTGCATTCATGCTATAATCTTCCTTACAGGTAAATAAAATATTATGAACAATATAGAATTGTGGCAATCAACACTTGGGCAGATCGAGTTATCGATCTCGAAGGCAAACTTTGGCACATGGTTTAAAAATACAACCATTCTTTCTATTGATGAGAAAGAACACGTTGTCATTGGTGTTCCTAATGGATTCGCAAAGGAATGGCTAGAAAATAAATATCATTCAAATATTCTTGACGCCTTGCGTGTTTTTCGTCCACAAGTAGCTGGGCTGAGTTGTGCAATTTATACACCAAATGCAACAAAACGATCCATTGACGGAGCTCAAATCAAATCGCCAGCTAAGTCTTCTGTACTAGAATCAAATGAGAAAAATATTACCAAACAACCCTATCAACAAAAGCAGCACCTAAAATCAACGCTAAATGAAAAATATCTTTTTTCTAATTACATCGTCGGTGAAAATAATGAGCTTGCTAAAGCCGCGTGTCATGCTGTATGTGAGAATCTAGGGAAGATCTATAACCCACTCTTTATTTATGGCGGTGTTGGACTTGGGAAAACACATTTATTACAAGCGATGGGCAATGCCGTTCTTGAAAAAGATAGCGAAAAACATGTTTATTATATTAGTTCTGAAAAATTCACAAATGACCTTATTAATTCTATTCGCAATCATACGATAGATGATTTTAAAAAAACATATCAAAAGATCGATCTTCTTATCATTGACGATGTCCAATTTCTCTCAGGAAAAGAGAAGACCCAACAAGAATTTTTTTACATTTTCAATAGCCTTTACCAGATCAATAAACAAATCGTCATTTCTTCTGATCGCCCACCGAAATCAATTGCGACGCTTGAAGAGCGTCTTCGCTCTCGTTTTGAGGGAGGAATGATTGTTGATGTGATTAAGCCAGATCTTGAGACACGAGTAGCAATCCTTCACGCAAAGGCGCGTGAGAGAAATTTTGCACTTAACGATGAAATTGTTCGTTATATTGCAGATAATATAAAAAATAATGTCCGTGAATTAGAAGGCGCACTTAATCGCGTCATGGCAATTTGTGATCTTAGCCAAAAAAAGCCTTCTATTGAGGTCGTACAGAATGCACTTGGGGACATTATTGCCAGTGGAAGAAAACGAACTGTGCAGACACATGATGTTATCGATGTCATTTCAGCTCATTATGATGTAAATAATCAAGAACTCCTCAGTAAAGGTCGTAAGAGAGAAGTTGTAAAACCTCGGCAAATTGCTATGTATTTGCTACGAACGGAACTCAACCTTTCCTATCCAGGAATTGGTGAACATTTTGGTGGCAGAGATCATACGACAGCGCTTCATGCATATGAGAAGATTGCAAGAACGATGAAAGATGATGAGCGACTTCGTGATGAAATTGAAGTATTAAAAGAAAAGATCTATGACATTTAAAGCTATTCACTGTTAATAAACTGTGTTTATTATTTGTATAAAGATGTGGATAAAAAGAATATTCCAGTAAGTTATCCACTTTTTTAACAAAACATAAAGACGATTATTCAATATCGATTTTAACATTGAATAATCTGTGGATAAATGAAATTACGAATTAAGGCTTATGTAAGCAAATTCAGACACCTTATCCACATATTCACACACTAATGACTGTAATAAAGATATAACTATTATTTATTATTCACTATTATGAAACTAACTTGCCTCTCTGAAAAATTCAAACAAGCTATAACATATGCAGAACGAGTTGCAGCTCGATCGACTACATTGCCAATCTTGAAGAATATCCTTCTTCGCGTAAAAGATAATAAACTCTTTATTGAAGCTACTAATCTAGAAATAGGACTGTCTATCGTGATGAACGCTAAAGTAGAGAAGGAAGGCGAATGTACTGTGCCATCAAAAATCCTTAGTAATTTTGTTTCACATGGCATTATTGATGGAAATGTTTCTATGGAACTCACAGAACATGGTATTATTTTTGAAAGTGGAACGGATCGAACAGTGATCAAATCAATGGATACAGAGTCTTTTCCAATTCTTCCGAAAAAAAACGAAACGAAAAATATTACCGTTAATCCTACACTTCTCAAAAAAGCCTTTGAAGAAACAGTTTTTTCAGCTTCAGTATCAGAAACACGACCAGAATTGACAGGTATTTTTATCTCCTTCGATGAGTCTCAAATGCGTTTTGCTGCGACTGATAGTTTTCGTCTCGCAGAATCAATTATTAAATTTACAGACAGGCCTCCAGACTATGATTATTATTATCACACCATTAAATCGATCATTATACCAAAAAATACTATCCATGAATTACTACGCATAATGGATGAAGCGATTACAATTACGGTACAAGAGAATCAAATCTTTTTCGAATCAAACGGTTTACTTTTGATCTCAAGGCTCATTGAAGGGACCTATCCAGACTATGAGCAAATTATGCCACAGAATCCAGTTACTGACATTAAATTGAAAAAAGATGATTTCCTCCATGCTGTTAAAACGAGCTCTATTTTCTCCAACGAAAAAACATCTGAAATTGTTTTAGAGATTATCGATAAAAAAGGAGTCGTCAGTGCAATGTCAACGGAGTATGGTTCTCATTTGACGGAACTTCATAATGCTAGTATTACTGGCATTGATCAGAAAATTGTATTTAATCCACGATTTATTTTGGATGGAATTACACAAATTAATGATGAAGAGATAATAATTTCTTTGACGAATGAGCAATCTCCAATTCTAATCTCATCTACTAAAACAGCTGAAGAATTTGAACCATCCTTTCGTTATATCGTCATGCCTGTACGAAGTACATAAGATGCCTATGAAGAAAATATCTAATTACTTTCAAGATAAAATTAGTGTACAAAAAAAGATCATTTATGATGACAAGACGATCTTTTTTATTTTTTCGAAAATTATTCGAGAGGAATATGGCCGGCGTGGTCTGTGCGAATTTACACCACACCTCTATCGTTATAATTTGATTTACATTCATGCAAAACGAAGTTCATGGGCACACGAACTTTTTACAAATAAAGACAATATTATCAAAAAAATAAATAAAGAACTTAAAAGTGAAGAAATTCGTGGTTTAAAAATTGATACAAAGCCCTAAAAAGCTATTTTAAGACTTTGTTCATCTTTTATCTCATTTCCATTCTTATCTATTAAAACTACTTTAACTAATACCTTTTTATTGTTGAGAGATGCTGGCAAAATATATTTTATAGAAGCATCTTCAGAATTCTTTGAATCTATAGACTTATCATTCACAAAAAAAGTAACATTCTTAATGCCGTATGACGCATCTGTCTTTGTTTTAATCTCTACTTCATTTCTCGTTACTTCTGATGGAACGATAAGTTTGATCGCTGGTTGGTATTTACTGAAATCACCCTCTTTGCAGGCATCTTCTGGTTTTTCATCAAAAATCGTTTTTTCTTGATCCTTGTAGAAGAGTCTCACGCCTTTCTCCCATGCTTTATACTGAGGGTCATTCTTTGGCTTCTCTGGCTCACTTCCTTGTGGATCAGAACGGTCAACGTAATGAAGGATATTATGTTTATCGGCAAATACACGCTTTTTCCTTTCGTCTTTGGGGCAATATTTACTTACAAGACAATATTCATCATTCTTTCCAGGAATCTCGCACACCTCAATTTTTTTAGGTTCTTTATTTTTTCCATCTAAAACATCTTTTCCTGTTGCTTCTTCCTTGTACTTATCAAAGGAGTCATTTGGAAATTTCTCAATAGTCTCATTGAGAAACGCACGCCAGATAGGCGATGCTACATTTGCTCCAGCAGCTCCGGAACGCATCTCACGATTGTCATTATTACCAGCCCAGACGCCAACGGCAATATTTGGCGTATAGCCCATTGTCCAGCCATCGCGAAATTCATTTGTTGTACCAGTTTTTCCTGCAACAGTTCGATCGGGAAATTTTAGGGGGTTTTGTTCACCAAATGCTGGCGCGCGGTGTTTATTGATTGATAGGCTCTCATTAAGCATTGTGATGAACTTTTTTTCGACGATCTTCTCTCCGTCTTCTTCTTTAAATTCCTCAATAATTTTTCCATTCTTATCTTCTATTCGTAGAATCGCCGTCTTTTCATGTTTTACCCCATCATTCGCGAGGACTGAAAAAGCTGCAACATGATCAAGGAGTCTCACTTCACCACCACCAAGTACGAGTGAAAGTCCGTATCGATCTGGGTCATTAAGGCTAGAAATGCCAAGACGCTTTACTAATTGGATGACGTCTTTTATATCAGCGAGATAAAGTGATTTTACGGCTGGAATATTAAGTGACTGCGCAAGGGATTTTTTCATTTTAATTGGACCGCGAAATGTGCCATCATAATTTTGTGGCTTGTAATTATCCTGTCCGTCAGTCGCAAAATTCGTCTCTGTGTCGTAGAGAATTGTTTCTGGTGTATAACCCTTGCGATATGCTTCAAGATAGGCGTACGGCTTAAATGATGACCCTGGTTGACGTTCGCTGAGCGCGACGTTGACCTGCCCATCGATTTCTGTGTCAAAGAAATCGCGTGAACCAACCATTGTTAGGATTTGTCCAGTTTTTGGATCGATTGCAACGAGAGCTGCATTCTCAGCATTCCATTTCTCTTCATTTGCGATCGCTCCATCGTGAACAACTCTCTCTCCTATTTGTTGCATCTCCCAGTCTAATGTTGTAAATACCTTCAAACCACCATTTTGAAGAAATTCTTCTCCATATTTTTCTTCTAATTGTTCTCGTACATAAATAGTAAAATGTGGAGCTGAGATATTTTCTCGATTAGCTGTGATCTTATTATAAATATCTATTTGTTTTGCTGCATCTGCTTCTTGTGTTGTTAAATATCCTAATTTTGCCATGTTTGTGAGAGCTGCTTCTTGACGCGCTTTGAGGCGCTCACGCTTTGTTCCATAGGGAGAATAATATGTTGGTGCTTTTGGGAGAGCTGCGAGGAGAGCTGCTTCATCGGCTGTTAGTTCGTTAGCACTTTTTCCGAAAAAAGTCTGTGCGCCTGCTTCAATGCCATAGGCATTAGACCCGTAAGGAATCTCGTTGAGGTACATCTCAAGGATCTCATCTTTTGTGAATTTTTGTTCAATTTCTAAGGAAAGAATTACTTCCTTGATCTTCCGTGTAAAAGTTTTTTCATTTGTAAGAATTGTATTCTTGATCAATTGTTGCGTAATCGTCGAACCTCCTTGCTTTACGTCACCACCAATCACATTTTTAATGGCAGCACGTAGAATTGCGGTAAACTGAATGCCATGATGTTCATAAAAGCTTTGGTCTTCTAGGGCAATCGTTGCGTGTTTCACGACATCTGGAATTTCAGAGTAGGGAATGATCGTACGCTTTTCCTCACCATGGATATCATAGAGAAGGTGTTCACCACTGCGATCATAGATTTTAGTTGATTCTGCGACGAAACGCTTATTGATCTTTCCAGGACTCGGAAGGTCTTTGGCAAAATATGCAAAAACACCACCAATAAAAAGGATGCTGGTAATGATGAGTATGCCAATAATGATCAATATAATACGTAGCCAGCGTCGTTTTTTTGGCTGTTTTTTATTTGAGCCCTTATGGGCACCACGTTTTTGAGGCGATTTTAAGCCTTTTTGTGTACTATAAACTTTTTGCATATCACACCTAGTCTAGCGCAAAAAGAGGTGAAAGTAAAATAAAATAACTATTAATAATTTACGGCAAATAAGATTATAAATTTGCTAAAATATAAAGAATGTTACGATGTTCTGATAATGAAAGGTCTTTATTTGATGAACTTTTGAAGCTATTTAATCTATCAACTATATATGTGCCATGTGGAGAGAGGGATAAATGAGATTCATTTAAAATTGTATTTTTAAGAATTGTTTTATGGTTTAATAATTTTGTACAAGTAAGAAATTCGTTTTTTTGATCCAATGAAACAGAAGAATAATTATTAATAATTATACTTTCAATTTTTTTAAGTATTTCTGTGTAAATAGTAACATTGCTAGCAATTTTTTGACTATAAAATGATGAAGCGCCTATGATCATATGTGTTAATAGATAGATCTGTGATTGGATTGTGGCATTGTTGTTTGGTAATGATTGTGTCTGAGCGGTTTCGAGAAGATATCTAAGTGTATGGGAATCTATCGGTTGTTCGTGGAGCCATTTATTAAGGAAGAGAAAATTAACTGCGTGAGTGGAAAGTGAAAAAACTGATGATTTATCTTCTAGGAGTCTTTTTGAATAATCATGAAATATTTTGTCGTCTAGAAGACCCTTAATTCTTTGTCGATGATCAAATGAATAGACTGTTTTTGTGAAGAGCGTTTTAAATAAAATATAATTATAGGCACTAATAAGAGGATATTTTTCAACTGCAAGGATACGATAATCCTTCCTATTCACGAGAGCTACTTTCTTTTGAAGAGAATTTTCTAATAGACTATTGATAATATTCGGGAGAGCGGATGTTTTCCATATGTACCAACCTTTGAGACCTTTAAGCTTCTTATAATATTTTTGATCTTTTGTATAAAGATATAAACGAGAATAAAAATGGAATTGATCTTCTCGGGAGAGAAAGTCTGTGTGTTGAAAATAATAATTTGTTACAGCTTTTGGTGTAGTAAGTTGTTTGGTTGGATTTTTTAATGATAGGAGATAGGTTATAATGTGTTTGGCAATGTTAATATTTGTAACGTTTTGTAATCCTTGCCACTGCGCAACAGTATTTACTTCTAAGAAATGGTATTGTTTAGTTTGTTGATTATAGATAAGGTCAATGCCACAAATTGAAAGATCAAATGCTGCGGCGATATGCGTAGCGAGGGATGCAAGTTGCTCGCGTGTGTCTAAATCTTCTATACGCGCAACAGTGCCGCCCTGAGAAGTATTATTTAGAAAGCTGCCAGGCCTTGATGTTCGCTTGACTATTTCAACGGCGACACCGCCGATAACGTAAATACGAAAATCACCATCATTTTGTACAAAGTTTTGAAAAACATAAGAGGAAATATTCTTGATCGATGAGATGTCCTCGCTCTTTTTGATGAGTGTAATATTAGCGCCTTGAGACCCATGATCCGGCTTTGCAATAAAAGGAAACTTTAAAGAATTTTTAGCGATTATCTTTTCTAATGCTTTTATCGAGGGCGCCACGAATGTTGAAATTGTATTAATGCTGGGAAGTCTTGTCTCGATGGTGGACTGTTGATAGGACTTATATGTGAGATAAGGATTATCAATAAGGGCTTTATTGATAACGATTATACCTCTTTTTTGACTCTCTTGGAGAAATCGTGATCGCTGAACAATTGTTGGATAAATTGATTCAATATCACTTGAGCGCCAATATAATACATCGCCAATAGAATGAAGATCAGTTTCTGTTGTAATATTCTGTACATTAACGTCAACAGATAATTTATCAGCAGCCTTTTTTAGCTGTTCTGTATACCATGACTCTCTTTGTGAGGCAATTGTAATTTGCATAGAATTTATTTCTTTATTTAAGGTTTGTAAGGAGATATTGTAGTAATTTTTTTGAAACATTAACTGTGGGGTTTTCAATGAGTGGCGCCTCATTTAGAGCGTGGCCTGGGTGCATATTCACCTCAATAATAGAATATTCATGAGGAATAATGTAATTACTCCCAGTGTCCTTTATTAATATATCAATCCCAGAATATTCAAGGCCAACAGATTGTGATGCTGTAATACATATATTTTTTAGTTCGTTAGACACTCTTTGTGAATGATCGATAGCACGACCACCATGCGCGAGCATGACATCATCTCTTAATTGTATTTCTTCGTCAATTTGAGGGATATGATTAACTGTGAGATTATTTTTTTTAAGCGTCTCTTTTACTATTTTATCGATGATAATTTTAAAATTATCATCCCTATTTTTATTGAACATTTCAATGAGTTGTAGAATTGTAGATGTACCATCGCCAATAATCATTGCGGGAAGCCTTTTTGCGCATGCTACTATCTCAGTCCCTAGAGTGAGAACTCTGAATTCGACACCGCTAAATTGTTCTTCAACTAGGAAAGATTTTGATTGTAAACTATTTTTTATGTTACGTATTTTTTTGACATGAATTATTGCATTTTTTAGTTGATCGAACGAATTTATATCCCAAGAGACTCCATAGGATCGCAATCCATCAAGTGGCTTTAGGATTAATGGGAAAGAAAGTTCTTCTTCTTTAATTTTTTTTATAGCACCATCAAAGGAATTAGCGAGAACACCCTTTGGTGTGCACAATCCATGAGCGGAAAGAAGTTTTTTTGTTGCGTCCTTATTTTTTACTAATGAGGGTTTGTATTTTCGGCAGAAGGGTAGTGTGTCACCAACAGAATAAAAAGATTGATTGCCGTAGGAAAATTTTATAATACCTTCAGAAATGTCAATGATCGATGTCGTGACGCCTAGTCGTCGCGCCTCTTTTAAGATTGGTCTAATTAATGAAAGTTTCTTCTTCTCTACTAATTCTTCAGCAGTCATAGGCGTGTTTATCTTAATAAATAGATTACAAAAAAGGCGGCAATGATAGAATTGTATTGTGAGCTCATTATTTTTTTGAGTGTCCTAATTCAAATTAATTCCTTTCAGTATTTAAATCGAACATTTAGCTTTAACAGGTAGACTCTCTAGTCCCAATATAAAAGAATTTACGTAAATATCCATATGGCAGTATAAGTATGGATATAAACAGCGGGAATACTCAATGTGCTACTAACTTAGTATAAAGTTTGAGATATTTCTTTGCCATTGTGACATTGTCGAAGTTTTTCTCTGCAAATTGACGACATTGTTTTCGATTGAAAGAACTAGTATTTT
>JAUVJK010000069.1 GCA_030592425.1 Candidatus Moraniibacteriota bacterium | reverse complement strand
TATCTTTCCAAGTAATGGCTTTGGTGGACATAGTCCTATCCCAGAACTATTTCCCCCCATGGCTGTACATTCTAGACCATTCATAGCCTGCGCATTTTCTGGCTGCAACAGATACCAACTAGTCACAAGGATTACGATAAGACAAAAAAGAACATGATGATAATATTTTATTTCTTTTTTTTGATTGATCATACTCTTTTAGTTAAATATTCTCTTATACATTCACTTCCTCCATTTAGCATAATCAGTATAGCATCTTAGGTATCAATCATAAAATATGGAGATATTTCATTTTTCCTTATATCATTGATTACCGACCAAGACCTGTGCGTGTCATGATTTCTTGTGCGACAATTTGTGCATCACGTCCATATTTTAATCGTGAGAGTTCCTTGAGATGTTTAGAAATTTCTGTACTCCCCTCTGTTGGTGGTAATGTTTTCATACTGAATGGTTTTACTGTTTCATTATTCATCAAAAGACGCATAAAACACTGATAGTTATCTACATTCACAAGGTCATTTGATGTAAAAACTGGCTCAAACTGTTTTTCTAAAAATTCAGCATCTTCTGGCCCTACGCGAAACGATGCAATCGAACCAACGTTTCCAAATACAGCCTTTGAGATCTCCTCTGACAACTGTCCAATGAATTGATGTGCAATGATCAAGTTCAAATGATACTTACGTGCCTCAGATAAGATCTGTGCAATGGAATCTGTTGTGACATTCTGAAACTCATCAATATACAGATAAAAATCGCGACGATCATCTTCGGCAATATCGACACGAGAAAGCGCCGACATAAGGATCTTCCCAACAATCACCATGCCCAAGAGATAACTGTTCAACTCACCAATGCGTCCTTTTGAAAGATTCACAAAAACAATTTTCCCTTCATCCATCGCCGCACGAAAATCAAGTGTACTTTTTTGCTGTGAAATAATTGGTCGCATCATATCATTGGAAAGGAATGATGTCAGTTTCGATGTAATGTATGGTACCATATTTGCCAGTGCTGCTTCTCCGCCAGCTTTCTCTGCCTCATTCTCCCAGAAATCTTTGATCACAGGATTTTTACATTTAGACAATTTCATCTGTCGGAAATCATCATCCGCAAGTACTTTCGGAATTTCCATGAGCGTTGAGCCACTTTCTGGATCCTCCATGATCAAGAGCATTGCATTACGCATATACTGTTCAAACATTGGACCGCCCGTTGCTTTGAGATCATATAATTTGTCAAAAATATTGATCATTTCATTAACAACAAATGTCTTTTCTTCTGGTCGATCAAACTCCAGCATATTTAAACCAAACGGACGTTCTGTATCAGATGGATCAAAGTATACAACATCTTCAGCACGCTCTTTTGGCACAGCGGTCAGAATATCTTCAATGGCATCACCATGCGGATCAATAAAACAAATACCCTTTCCATTCTTTATATCCTGCTTTGCAAGCTCCTGAAGGAATGTAGACTTACCTGCACCTGTTTGACCAATTGTGTAAAGATGTCGGCGACGATCACCGTCTGTTAAACGAATATCTGTTTTGACACCTCGATATTCATTATAACCAAGAACAATACCCTCCTGTGGTACATTGATCGGTGGTGGTGCGGCACCAGATTTCAACCATTTGATCTTTGGTGTTTCTGTTGTGGAAATAGGGAAATGAAAGATGCTGGCAATCTCCTCTGTATTGAGAACTGGTGCATTCTTTTTATTGTAAAGACGGAAGATATAGCGATAAGCAATGCTTTTCTTCTGCGTTCTTTTACGTACCTGAAAATGATTAACATTTCGATATTCAAACTGTGAGAATGCATTCTCCAAATGCCCCAAAATATTTTCTGCTCGCTCTTGTGATGCAGCAGATGCAATCAAACGAATATTCACAGAAAAAGCTGTCTTTGTAGTTTTCAACTCAATTGCTTTCACGAGTTCTTGTTCCTCTGGTGTTAACTGTACAATATTGTTTTCTTTATACGAAGTATCGTTCTTTTTTGAAGAGCTTGTAGTGCTCACGACATCACTGAATGCCTTTCCAACCTTTCCAACAACTGATGGTGTGTAGACGTCTTTGAGACGCTTTCCTTGTTGCATTTTGTGTGCGATCGTTCGCCCCTTGCTACTCCATCCACTTTGTGCCTTTGTCAGAATAATTTGCATACAAGCACCTTCTTGTGCGCTTTTTAAATTACTCAAAGCATTTGAGATCTCATTAAGGGGATCTACCTCCATCATTTCATATGTCTTGATCGGCAGTGCATGTGTGTCTTTTAGCGTAAGGATGCTCATTGCAGTGGCAGAACCTGGCGAGAAAATTGTGTAATCATCTGCTTTATCGATTGATGCTTCTGGGAAATAACTAGTTACTTGTTTTTCTATATTTGCACGAAACTTTTTTGGTACTGCCATGTAGAAGAAAATTTCCTCACTATCTGCTGGCTTTGCAATTTCAAGAATAATCTGTGGATTTCCATAAATAAGCGTTTTCCAAAAAGATTTATGTTCACGAATATGTGCAATCGTTGTCAACAATTGTTCCATTGCACCAATTTCTTCTTTCCATGCTTCTGGATTATTTATTTGTTCTGTCTCATTTTGCTTATTTTGTGCGACACGAATGATCTCGAGATCTATATTCATTGAACGATTCAATTGCATGCGTACACCAAAAAAACTACGCATAACAAGCATTGCGCCAGTCACAATAGAGAGTGTTGCAAATATGATGACAAGACAAATTAAAATAAAACCAATTGACATACTTCTATATTTAAATATTCTCTAAATTTCATCGATTAACCCCTTTTGCAAAAGTGATTCATGAAGATCATCTGCGAGTAATCGATCGTGAAGCTGATCGAGAACATAGTAGTCCTCTGCATGACGCGCCACAGCAACAGCGTGCTCAATACTCGTTGTCATCGCTATATCCACCAATAATTTTACCTGACTTTCCCGATCTATTTGTTGATCCAGAATGCTAGCATCATTTGCTACTGTTACATTTGAAGGATTTTTATTCTTCACCTTCACACTGCTCAAAATTTTCTGATAGGCATCATCTTTCTCTGTACTACTTTGCTCGTTTACTTTTTCAATATTTTGTTCATGTGAGAGGTTTGGTGATCCAACGTCAGATTTCTCTGGAAAACGTGATGCAAGATCCGGCAATGATTCAGTGACACTATGTTCAAGAGATTGATTTGATTTATTTTGATTGCCCATATGATATTTTTCTACTAATTACAATATTCTTAGCGATTTGGCAAAGAATGAATATACTGGTCCATAGCTTTTGGTCCAAATTTTGATTCACATTCTGAAAATGTCGGTGAAATATGAAAACTCTCAGAAGCGCTCTCTCGCAGTGTTTGCCATCCATACATAATACGCATTTTTTCATCTGAAAAATGAGAGAAATATTGATCTGAGAATTTTTCAACATCAATAATAAAATCTTTTGTATTTGTTGATTTCGTATGATGCGGATCTTTCCAAAATAGTTCGATTGCTTCAAGTAACGGCAATTCGCCAGATGCAGATTCCCCTTTTGTAAACGCACTATTTACCTGATCATTGAGAACTGAAACTACAGGAATGTTTGGTTCTATTGGCACTGACTGTTTTACAGGAGCTGAAGGATTTTGTGCCTGTTCATGTCTTTTTTTATTATTCTGTGCAGACGCCTCCTTGAGATGAGTAGTTTCTTTTTTATTATTAGATACTTGATCATAGCGTTCAATTGGATGGATCTTGGAGTGATCAGATGTAAAGCTTTCAAAAATATCTTCTACACCATCGTCAAGCTTTTTAAGTCCCTTCGACTCTTTTTTCTCTTTAATTTCTTGCTCTTTTTGTACTGCTTTCCGATCTTTATGCTGAGATTTCTGTCTTTCCTCTTGCTCTACCAACTCTCGTTCTTCTTGTCTTTTTTGTTTCTCCTTTTGTTTCCGCACATCTTCTTTCTGTTGTTTTTGGTCCTTTTCTTTTTGTACACGGTCTTCTTCATCCTTCTTTTCTTCTTCTCGTTCTTTTTTGTGTTTTGGTGGTGTCGCATGAAAATCAGGATTCGCTTCACCAACATGAGCATCCTTTTTCTGCAAACCAGCCATCTGACGATACTTCTTTTTCTGCGGTTTCTTTTTTTCTTCTACGAATTGCTCCTCACTAACTAAGAGGTTTTCT
>JAUVJK010000094.1 GCA_030592425.1 Candidatus Moraniibacteriota bacterium | reverse complement strand
GAGGCAATTTTTTGTTTAAACAAAATTATCAGCCTTCGGCTGGCTAACTTTAGAATATGTACCGCCAAGGGGAATCGAACCCCTGTTTCCAGAATGAGAATCTGACGTCCTAACCCCTAGACGATGGCGGCATAAATCTTACTCTACAATTTCTAAACGCTTGAATAATTCTTCTTTTGCGGCGGAATTCTTTTTGAGATTAATTTCTCTCTTTCTTGCTAGGGAATCTTTCTCATAAGATTCATAGTACAATAATTCGAATGGCACAAGATGTTTAATCGACTTAGTCTTTCCACTATCATGTTCCTTTAAGCGCTTACGTAAATTCGATGTATAACCAATATAATGATAATCCTCTTTTACACTTCGAATTACGTAAACGTAGAACATGATTCTTTGTACAATTGATAACGTCTCACTCGAAAGGTGATCAGCCTTCGGCTGGCTAACCCCTAGACGATGGCGGCATATTATCACCTGATAACTTTGCCTATGGTAGCATTGTTTTTCTTCGTTATCAAGAGTTGCACGCTACTAAGAACACGGTGTCGTGCGTTTTTTGAAGGGGATCTTTTTCCATTCTTTTGTTTGACGACACAGTAATGTAGTTGCATCTTCTGGTTTTGCCATGATCTCCTCAACGACTTTTTCCATACGCATACCTTGTGAACCTTTGACAAGAATCGCATCACCTTTTTTGAGGATCTTTTTTACCGCCTTCCCTGCCATAAGCGGATCTTCAAAGTAAAATACCTTATCATGTGATAATCCTTTTTTCTGCACGTTATGATACGCTACCTCCATACACATCCCCACGGCAAAGAAGTAAGAAATCTTTTTTTCGATAATCTCTTTACCAATACGCAAATGCTCTTTCTCAGAGTCAATACCAAGCTCTAGCATATCACCCAAAACAGCGATTGTGCGTCCATGTGGGATCTCCGTCATCGTCTCCAAAGCAGCATACATCGCTTGCGGTGAAGCATTATATGTATCATCAATGATCAGTGAGTCATTCACCCCATCGATACGATTCATCCGTCCAACAGGCGGTGTGAATGTCGTGAGGTATTGCGAGATTTCGATAAGATTCATCTTGAGTGCCGTCCCAACAGCAATTGCACTCAATGCTGCATAGATATGATGCCGCGCAACAATATTTTGCAAACGAAATGGCACGATCTTCCCTTCATAATTTACTTTGAATGTCAGCCCTTGAAACTGAGAATCTTGATAACCAGAATGAATATCCGTAACTACAATCTCTGATTTCTCCTGCGTCCCATAGGTGATCACTTTTGCTTTCGTCCTCTTTTCCATGGCTCGCACACGACTGTCATCGTCATTGAGGATTGCAAAACCATTTTGCTTTGTCGCTGCAACAAGTTTTCCTTTTTCTCGTGCGATATGATTTGTATCTTTGAAAAATTCTCGATGTGCATTGTTAATACTTGTCACGACACTAATGTCGATCGGAATGAAATCGAGAAGATAGTCCATATCACCTGGTCGATCAATGCCAAGCTCTAATAATAATACTTCCGGATAACGTACAGAAAAGAGAATTATTTTCATCCCTTTAACAATTACTTTACACCATCCAATATACGATCCTCCACCACTTTCTACGCCAATGATCGTCAGTGGCACACCAATCTCATTATTATAGTTTTTTTGTGTTTGACGTACAAAATAGTGTTCTCTGAGAACACAAAAAATCGCGTCCTTTGACGACGTCTTACCAATCGATCCCGTTATGCCGATCACGCGCGGCTCATACTTCTGCAAGATCTTTTGTGCCATCCAGCGCAAAAATTTCTCGAGCGTTCTAATTTTGAGACTTTTTTCATTCATTATTGTACTTGTTCTTCATTTAGATCTTCTGTCGGCTCAACGTTGTAATGCGCAAGAAGGTATTCCATTACATCCCCAAAAGCTGGCGCTGCAACAGACTCTGCCCAGATCACATCCTTTGGATTTACAATCTTCACCACGATCACAAAACGTGGATCATGCGTCGGTGCATAGCCCGCAAACGTTCCAATGGTGAACGCATCATCATACCCCTTTGCATCTGTTCGTGCAACCTGTGCTGTCCCTGTCTTCCCTCCGACGCTGTAACCTGGCACATCAGCACGTTTCCCATGACCATTCACAACGACACTGCGAAGCAT
>JAUVJK010000097.1 GCA_030592425.1 Candidatus Moraniibacteriota bacterium | reverse complement strand
GTGTGGTAATTTGATTGGCGTTGCTGAGGCGAGGTGGGTCAAGATGAGACCGCATTCTTTTATTTACTCGGGGGCGGTAACATGAATGTATGCGGTGAAGTAAAGAAGCTTCAGGATAAAATTCGGTTCAACCTCCAAAATCAAATCGCATTTACCCAGCAGAGGAGAGTGAAATATCAATGACACTGGCACCATCCGACCTCGAAATCATAACAGAACGACTCGGAAGATCACCAAAGCTGGTCGAAGAAGGCGGCTTCTTGAACCTCCGGAGCAAACACTGCTCAAGCTCAAAACACCCGCACGTTTCTATTGGATGATAAGCGCGTGCGTGGGTTTCCGCTCATGGAGCGACTCACCTATTTGGGTGGTGACAGCCTGATGATAAAGAAGAACAAAAAATTTGATGCGGTATGGATGATGAGAGAGATTCGGGATGAGTTGAGTAGGAAGTATAGTGAAGATCCGTCCGCCGAGGGAAGGGATCTGCAGGAGATACGGAAGAAGTATAGGATAAAGGTGTGAGAATGGGGGCGTACTTATGGTGGGCGAAATGAAAAATTCCAAAAAAAACAAGGCACTTGAACTATTAGATGAGAAGATTTCGCAATTTCAGAAAATATTAGCTGAAGCGACTTATGACAACCGTTACAATGAATCTTACGACTTGGCGTACTCTGGTGCGAAAGTTTTATTGACCGATTTATTCTCAGAAAAAGAAGCGGAGGATTTTCATAACAATATAACAAGTCAGATGCCCTTACCCGCCATAAGTGGCGTTTATACTCAAATAGATCATTTCAGGAGATTACAAGATTATAAAGGCCATATTAACAGTTGCATCGCCCAATTGAAGGTGTATAGAGAAAGAATCCAGAATTTCTGGAGAACCGATGAATTGGAGACGGCGACAAAGTCAACGATTGTTCCTTTTGTCTCCATGAGTTTTGACAAAAATGATAGAGCTATTAATGAGTACGTCTCTGGTATCCTCGTTGCTTTGCAAATTGACTTTGTATCGGGGGAACGCTATTCCAAGGATAGTATCCCAGAAAAAGTAGAAAGCAGAATTCGTAGTTCTGATCTTTTTATCATTATTTTTGTTAAGCGAGATAAGATAGAAGGTGGCGGATATACAACTCCACCATGGCTGCTTAAAGAACTTGGTATTGCACATGGCGCTAAAAAAGATATGATCGCATGGGTTGAGCGTGACATAAAAGATATCGCCGGATTAAATTATGAAAAGGAAGTCATATATTTCAAGCGAAACAATGTCAATGAAATTGAGAAGGCAACAATAAAATTTCTTGAAGCTTTGAAGGAACATGAATTAATATGAAAGTGTCACATCGTATAGCACAGCATATACGCTTTAGGCTTATGCCCTTGCCATCGGGAAAGTACCCCATTGGTCGCAATATACGCCTAAAATGTTTAGACGTAATCACGAAAAAAGGTGACTATATGACAACAAGAAAAGAAAAAATCACATCAAAAGTGATAGAGGTTCTCAAATCAAATCCTGACGGAGTTCGTTACTCAGACATTGTAAGAAAAATAC
>JAUVJK010000050.1 GCA_030592425.1 Candidatus Moraniibacteriota bacterium | reverse complement strand
TACGTTCCTACGTGTTCCTAACCCGTTTGCCACGCAACTAAATGCGTTCGACTTGCATGCCTTATCCACACCGCCAGCGTTCATCCTGAGCCAGGATCAAACTCTCAAAATATACATGTCTCTGATTTTAGTCACAGTGTGTATGTATCAACACAACTGCAAAAACTCGTTTACCCGGTCATACGACTGGGCGTTCTATTTTTTTACTGTTCACTTGCGTTCACAGAGAAAATAGACGTGTTCTCAGAATATATGATTAATCATACGTCGGATGCAGCCATTGGGGCGTACATGAACGACAATATGATCGCTTCTGCTCATATCAACAATGTGAAGCTTGGTATGTAGATTTAACTCTACAAGATTGTTTGAAATTTCCAGTCATTACGACCGGACGACATTCTTCTTGCGAAAAATATCGGACTCAAAGAAATTGCTTAGTAATAAATTACTAAGACTTTTTGACACTCCTATCCCGAAGGATAAAAATGCCTTTGGACTAACCACAAAAAATTGTGATTACGCTACTAAAATTGTTTTTTAGTTTCTATTCAATTTTTAAGTTGCTTGTCCAACTCACCTGTATCCAGGCAAGAAAAACACATCCCTATGCATTTCTACGAATCAATCGTAGAGTATGCGCAAGGATGTATCTTTCTGTGATACTATTGTTTCTTTCGAAAACGTCCTTCAGTCGTACGTCTTTGCTGTTTTAATTAACCGTACTACGCATTATATACACCCTCCAAAATATTGTCAAGCATTTCTGATCGAACAGAATTTCTCACAAACATACCCCACTCTTTTTATAGAAGATCTGATATCTATGACTAATTATCTCAGAGGTACATTGTAAAACGTTGCATCTCAGTGCGACACTTCTGCAACTTATTTTTCAGTAAGATCTCCTACCATTAATTTGTAATTAATTTCTCCGCCATAAATACAAAAGTTATCATCATAAAAATTTATCCTTACATCTTCATATCATTTCTTCTCAATTACTTTCTTTTGCCCGGGCATAAACGGTTGCAGGACTTCTGGCACGAGGATGCTTCCGTCAGGTTGTTGGTAATTTTCCATGATCGCAATCAAGATCCGCGGACTTGGAAGTGCTGTATTATTGAGCATAAAAACATGTTTTTTCTTTCCATCAGCATCCTTGTATTTCACATTCAAGCGTCGTGATTGCCAATCAAGGAAGTTCGATGCACTTCCCGTTTCACCCCAACGATTCATTCCAGGAAGCCATGCTTCGAGATCATACATACGATACTTTCCGACACCCATATCACCTGTACAGATCGCAAGCTTGCGATATGCGAGGCCGAGTTCCTCATGCATCTCCTCTGAAATGGCGATCATCTCCCTCTGGAGTTCTTCTGATTTTTCTACATCAGCCTTCGCAATGATCACTTGCTCGATCTTGAGAAATTCATGTACGCGATACATCCCTTTTGTGTCTTTACCATAACTCCCAATCTCACTACGATAGCACGGTGAGTAGCCACAATACTTCAGTGGCAGATCTTTCTCTTCAAGTACTTCCCCTGCATGATATGCCAGAAGCGATGGCTCTGCTGTACCAACAAGAAATTTTTTCTCTTTCGTTTCACTGCCGTCCTCTTCCTTGTCCTTCGATGCTAATTGATAGATCTCATCTGTTTCATTATTGTATTCTGTTCCTTTGAAATATCCACTTCCATAGAGTGCGAATTCCTTCACGATCGTTGGCGGGATCATTGGACCAAAACCTTTCTGCACCATCTTTTGAAATGCATACATCATCATTGCCATGATCAGCGCTGCGCCGTCATTCTTTGTATAATACCCACGAAATCCTGATACCTTTACGCCACGATCAAAATCAAGCATATCGAGATCTTCACCAAGCTCAATATGTGTCTTTGGCGTAAAATTAAACTTCTTTTTCTCACCAATTTCTTGTACGACAACATTATCATCTTCTGTTTTACCAATTGGCACGTCACCCGCTGGCACCGTCGGCATTTGTGCTAAGATCTCTTTGAACTGCTTTTCTTCACACGCAAGATCTGGATCTATTTTTTCCAATTCCGCTTTGATCTTTTTTCCCTTTTCAATCACTTCCTGCCGCTGCTCATCCGTCTCTACATTTTTCATGATCTCATTAAGATCATTCTTCATTGATTTATATTTCTCAGCTTTTTGCAATAATACTTTGCGCGATTTATCTGCACGCAAGAATATATCAAAATCAACATCTAAACCTTTATCAATAATTGCCTTACGTACAGCTTCTTCATTTTTACGAATATAATTGATGTCTAACATTGTTGTAGTTCTAAAGTTTATAAAGTCTAAAGTGGAAAGAATCATGAAAAATCCCACAAGACTATAATTCAATCGTATCAAATTTAAAGACACTTCGCAATTTTATTCCCTACGAGAAAGGCGCGTAACCTGCACTTTCCAGATTTATACACTTTATGGACTTGTAACTTTACAGACTTTCGACTCACCTACTGCACGCTCTTGAACAGTGGCAGACCATCACCACCAGTAGGTACATAGATTGTTCCCTCACGATCTTTTAATTCCTTAATATAGAGATATTGGAGATACTTTGGTGTCAATGACTGATTAATGATTCCCTGGGCATCACGTTGCCCCTCAGCTTCGATTCGTTTGCGTTCTGCCTCCTTTTTTTCTTTTTCTAGAATAAAGTCATAACGCTGTGACTCTTGCTCTGCCTGCAATTTTTCCTGAATACTACCAGAAAGTTTTGGTGGCAATGTTACATTACGCATAAGTACTTGCTCTACACCAATACCACGAGGTGCGACTGTCTCTACAAGGAGATCTTTGATTCCCATAGCTACTTCGCCGCGCTTCTCTGAGTAGATTGCCTTTGCATCATATTGTGCTACAACCTCACGGATCGCACTACGAATCTCTGGACGAATGATCTTCTCTTGATATCTCAATCCGAGATCCTTGTAAACATCAGATGCACTCTCCTCATTGAGATGATAAAAAACCGTAATATCAAGATCGACCGGTAGGCCTTCATTAGTCAAAGCTGTGATTTGATCAGCGCCACTTCGCTGCCCTTCGCCCTGCGCGATACTCATCGTATACTCCTCTGTACGGATCGTCATGCGCTCAATACTCACGAAAGGATTCACAAAATGCAATCCTGCCGAAAGTTCTTTGTCACGCACATTTCCAAAGAGTGTTTGTACACCCGTATGTCCTGCTGGGATCACGACGATCACATTGAAAAGAATGATGATGACCACGAACACAATGATACCGATAATCATACCTTTTTTCACATTACGTACTACCTTATTTGAATCGACTGCTTCCATAGGATCGTTTTTAGTTGAATGAAATTTACGCGCAGTTTTCTCGAAATATCCCTTGAATGGTGAGCTCTTTACCCTAATTACGTCTGGATCCTTGCGACGTGCTTTTTTTATTGCTTTTTGGATTGCAGAGATCACATAGATCGCAATCATCAAGAAAATAATATATTCCATAGAATTGTTCTTTTGTATGGGTAATCATAGCGCATTCTGACAATACTTTCAAACAATGTCGATGCTTTCAATTATGAATTTTTCTAAATTAGAGTAGTTACACACAGTCGAGACACAATAGATCTATATACTCTATCAATCTTAAGTTTATTTTTGATCCCCTTCAAAATCTATTACATTATGCTCATCAGTTACTGGGTCAGTGTAGTACATTGTCAGATCTGGCTGACCGTCTGTGATCGTTAGTTCATAATATGATTGTGGATACAGCGAACTCTTTTTTGTACCCGTCAAAGAATAATAATGCATCAGACCATCTTCTTCATATCGTCGCGCTTCCATATGTCCATTGAATAGAGCGTCAGCGCGATACTCTCTGAGGAGCTCTCGGATATCATCAGCATTATCAATAGATTGCTTCATCTTGGACTCCTGAGAATCTTCTTTGAGATCACCAGGTGTATCTGCAAGGAAAACACCGTGATGCAAGAAAACGAAAACTCTTTTATCCGTCGCAAGTTGTTCGCGTAACCATTCAATAGAATGAGGTGTGATATGTCCTCTGATATAGCGATCACCTGTTGGTGTACGAGGTATATCATGATGATCATAATTTGCGTCAAGAAAAATGAAACGATAGTCACCAATATCAAAAACTTGCTCTATGCCATCAAGAGAAAGCGTTTCCTGAAACTGTTCTTTTGTCACAGAGCGCAGATCATGATTGCCAATTGCCTAATGTATTGGCACGCCAACTTTGGCGATCTCATCACGTACAAGTTTAATGCCAGTGATCCCAACATGATCTTCATCACCTGTACCCTCGATCACATCACCAAGATGCATGATCGCATCTGGTTGAAAGATTTCCATTTGTGCAACAAAGTTCTTGATCGGCAAAACGTCCTTCTCCTTCAATTGACGTGGTGCATCCTGTGAGCGATCATTTCTATTGATTCGTGTCGGATGCACATGTGTATCCGTAATGATACCAAGTTTTAGATCCTGCGTCGTCTGAATTTTCTTCTTCCAAACTGGTCGCGCTTCCCATGCAGCCAGTGCCGCCTCTGTATATTCCATAACCTCGCGCTCTGCTTTCTTTGTCGTACTCGAAAAATACAAAAACCCAAGAATAAATATTCCCAGTGCAATGCCACAAATTATGATAATAATTTTCTTCATCTTGGAGTCCTAATATTTCTCCATACCATCGATCACGTCATGTTTCTTTCCTTTATCGTATTGGTATGTACCAAATTTACACTGCTCGTGTCCCACGCCTTTTTGTTTGGATAAAGATAATTGCATACAGCAAGGATAACACACACAGCATGGAGAGACCAAATACAAGATATCCCTGACGTACCCCTAAAGTACCGATAGCAAATCCAAGGACTACCGGGATCCATAGTCCATTAAGAGACTCGAAGAATGCCAGTACTGAGAGATATGTTGCCTTCATTTTTCGTGTCGGACAATCAGACAATAATGCCGAATGAATCAATACTCTTCTACTACGTCCATAGACTGGCAACAGTATGAAGAAGATCACGACCAACACTGGAAGTGTAACGAGACCCATCATGATCACCATCCCAGCAACAAGGAGTGCATCAGAAATAAATAGTTTGTTACGCGCAATACTATCAAACCGATGTATATGATAACTTAATATTGCACCAAGAATACTCGTGATCGAAATCGCGACACCAAAAAACCACATTGGCACCCCAATATCTTGGAAGTAAATTTCACGATAGATCGTCGCATTCATAGAAAGAGCTGTGACCATACCCAAAAAAAGGAAGAGAAGGATTTCTCCTCGGTTACTAATCGATCTCACCAATGACAATATTCCTGAGTCGATCAGTTCTTTCACATTTTTTTCTGTGCGTTTTGGCGTGACAAAGAATAATGTTGCCATCAATGTTAGTGCATGTGAAAAGGCACCAATCAAAAATGGAAGTCGAGGATCGATGCTATACGTGAGCGTTACGAGAGCTACAAGTACAGCATTCGCAACAAGGCTCCATGCTTGTGCACGTCCCATAACCTTGGAATAGTCACCATCACGATCCAATTCTAACAGTGTCTCATGAATAAACGCCTGTAGCGTACCTGAATGAAATGCGCCCCCAAGAAAAAAGAGGAGCGACGCCATAAGGACACCGAAAAAGTCTGGCGACAAAAGATAACAAAGCGGTGACAAAAAAACAAGGAAGGACCCAAAGATAAGAGTTTTCTTGTGCCCAAACTTGTCAGAGATATATCCACTCGGAATCTCCATTATCAAAACAGCACCGGCCGTAATCCCCGCAATAATGCCAATTTCCTCAAGTGACAGGCCCGCATCTGCTACTGCATAAATTGCGATCACAGCAAGATAGATGCGCTTTGTAAATATGCGAATAATCACATTAATGAGAAGATTGCGCTCAAGTTTTTTCTTGTAGACTTTATTCATGTATTCTTTTTATACGCGATAACTATCTCATCAAACTTCAATAAGCTCTTTGGGACTTTTATTGATAATTTTGTGACCATTTTTCGTCACGATAACATCATCCTCGATGCGGATACCGTATTTACGTGGAAAGTAGATACCTGGTTCGATCGTGATGACTATGCCTTCTCGCAAGATCGTACCGTTTTTTGATCCAACAAAAGGTGCTTCATGTACATCAAGACCAAGACCATGGCCGAGTGAATGGATAAAATATTTCTCAACAGCTCCTTTTTCAAAAAGTGTTCGTGCGTGTTTATCAAGATCTGTTGTATTTACACCACTACAAACTT
>JAUVJK010000074.1 GCA_030592425.1 Candidatus Moraniibacteriota bacterium | reverse complement strand
CGCGATTGAATGCACGGTGTGGTGAGCGTGTGAAAGTAAGTACATTATTATTCAGTGCAATCGAATTAGCGTGTACCTATTATGACCAGACACATGGTTATTTTGATCCACGGATCATTACAACGCTTGAAAATATTGGTTATGATCATGATTTTCATAGTGGTGGTGTCGGATCACAAAAGACAAGTACACCAATAAAGATCAAGGGATCACTGCATGATGATATTGTGCTAGATGCTAAAACTTATACTGTTAGGGTTCAAAAGAGGATTGATCTTTCTGGTATCGCCAAAAGCATCACACTCAAAGCGACAGCACAATTCCTCAAAGATGCAGGTGTACATGATTTCATTGTTGATGCAGGTGGTGACATGATCATTGATGGCGTGAGTGGTACAGGGCAGAAGTGGAAGATCGGCTTGGAGGGTATTGCTAATGAAAAACTACTTCTCGCTCTACAGGATGTTAGTCTTGCGACGTCAGGTATCACACGACGACAATGGTATGTTGGAGAAAAGAAATTTCATCATCTGATCAATCCAAAGATCGACGGCGAATTTTCATTTGATATCCTCAGTATTACCGTGGTGGATGAAGATATTATTACAGCAGATGTATGGGCGAAGACACTTTTTTTGATGGGAGATGAAGGGAAAAAATATGCACAAGAAAATAATATCGCAGCTCTCTTTTTAGAATCAAATAAAAAAATCTATGCAACAAAAAAGATCAAAGAAACAACTATATAGTACCCTCCTTGTGATCTGTGGAATATTTCTCGCACAGGGAGTTCTCGCACAGGAGATAGATTATGGTGATGATCCGATCATTGATTCGGACATGGACGGTTTGACGGATCATGGTGAGGAACAGCTCTTTCATACAGATCCAATGCTTCCAGATACGGACAACGATGGTTTTTTTGATGGTGTTGAAGTGATCATGGGAACAGACCCTTTGATAAGTGTCTATGATGAGGTGATCGAGGATACAATGTCAGATGAAGCTCCTTTTGCATGGTATATTTCGCGCATTACAGGATTGATCGCCTATGCACTTTTGTGGGTTGTCCTTCTCTTTGGTTTTTCCTTCCGTACACCATTTCTCAAAAAGTTTGTTGCGCCTGCATATAAACTTGATCTGCATATTTATCTGGCTGTATTGACATTTGTTTTTGTTTTAACACATGCCTTTGTTCTTTTGTTCGATCGTTTTGCTCAGATGTCGCTTGCTGATATTTTGATCCCATTTTATGTATCGACATCATTTATCGATCCAGTGGGACTCGCCATTGGGATCATCGCATTCTATATTTTTATCATCATCATTGCTACATCTCTCTTACGGAAGCATTTGCCATATGGACTTTGGCGTGGTCTTCACTTTTTTCACGTACTTCTCTATATTTTGGTTGTATGGCATGCATTGCAATTGGGGACAGATATTGCAGCAGGATGGTCACGGACAGTTTTCCTCCTTTCTGTGGGGATCATGGCAATTCTCTATCCGATCGGACTCTACTATACGATTCGTGATATAATGGTATTACGCAGGAAAAAAGCTGCAAGCAAAGCAGTAAATGTACAGAACAAATAATAGGAATTAAAAAGAATATCATGGATGATGCAAAACCTATTACTGATACAGCGGTGAAACAAGGAGAACAACAATCGAAGGCACCTGAGGTCAAAAAACTATCAACTCCGAAAAAACACCGTCGAAAGGTCTTGTTGTGGATTTTTGGTATTGTTTGTAGTGTTCTTATTATCAGTGGAATTGCGTGCATTTTCATCTCATATGATAAATATGTACGCGCTGTTGATGTTGAGAAATTGATGCCAGGTGGTTCACATCTTGTTCTACATGTAACGATCAATCCACAGGCAGAGCAGTATGTTGACTTGGAAAAGAATATGGAGAAAATTCCTGGTTATCACCTTCTCAAAAAAGAATTAGACGAATCTGGCACAGGGAAAACATTATCGGCATTTATCTATGATTCTCTTGCGGAAAATGGTTTGAATTATGAAGAAGATATTGCGCCAGTTCTTGCTGATGAAGCAATGATCGCAGTGCCAGATGTGAGTGCGGTAAAAGATAGATTAAAAGAGCAGATCGCACATGTACAAACAAAGACGATTGCGTTATCACCAAATGAACGTGGTATGATCATGGGTGTGCAATCAGAGCATTCTGACCTTGCACAGTTTACGGATGAGCCAAAAGCGCTTTCTGAATTTTTTTCAGATCAAAATTTAGCATTTGATGAAGGAGCTCAAGAAAAAATAGATCCAGTTGAGAAAAATGTCTCTGTTGCTCCTGTGAAGTTCATCATGGCGGCAAAAGTACAGAGTATCACAGAGGCACGTCGCACACTTAAAAAACTTATGGAAAATGAGACTCGCTATGCTATGGAACAAAAAAAAGTGTTCGGCTTTACATATTATCGTCAACAGATCAAAAACGACAGTGGTGAAAGTAGTGCAGTTGGTGTCGGCAATCTTTACCATGCACTTATTGGTGGGCAGTGGCTCTTTTCTAATGATGAAGATTATTTAACGAATGCAATCGCGCGGAAAAAAGTAGATAGCTTACTAGGTTTTACAGTTGATGAAGCTGATCTTCCATCGGCATCACTTGCAGAAGATATTATCTATAACGGTCTTTATGAAAATTTACAAGCAAACGGAAAGCCCTTTCTTGCGAGCGCTTATATCAATGTTGATCAATCGATTCTCACAGGACGCAATAATAGCACAGAGATGAATCTACGTATGGGAGAAGATATCACATCCTATATTAAATACCCCCAACGGTATAAAGGTGCATTTGGTGTGATGGTCGACCCTAAAGGTGTATTGATAAAAAATGTGACGCACCAGGAGATGATCTTGAGTGAGGATGTGAAAAATACACCGTATAATGTTGGTATAGTAGAGCAGATTCCATCGCAATTGAACGATAAATTTACGGATGTCTTTTTGGAGTATGACAATGTCCAAGATCTCTATTATTCCTTTAAAAAGAATGCGTTGACACAAGAGGGTATTGACGCTCTCAATAAATTGCGTGGTGAAATGCGTGTGGAGATTGGCCTTGATTATGAAACAGATGTGATCGATCAACTAGAAGGTGAAATGGCGTTAGCGCTTTTCACCCGTGCAACACTTGCGCCAGAGGGTGCGCTGATGGTGCGTGTGAAAGATTCCCAGCGCATGATCGCAAGTCTTGAAAAGATGGTTCGTGTTCTCAAAACGGTATACATGGAGCAACTACGAGTGCAGGAAGCGATGTGTATATCGGTGGATGATCCTGAAATGGCTACGACATTTGGTTGTAATGCTCTTTCTGGACAGATCGTGGCAATTGATGATTCTGGGATCACGCAAACGGCTGTAGCCAATGGTACGATCTATTCGTACAAAGTGCCAGAGACACAGATGTCATTTGATTTTGGTTTTAAAGATGATATTCTGATTTTTGGTTCAAATTACGCAACTGTTGAGTCTCTCTTTAATGCTGATCCAGCAATGCAATTAGCACAGGATGAAGCATATACGCGGTCTTTTGTCGAACTTGATAAAGAAGGATATATTGTCGCTCGTGTGAAACCATTTGGTGTATGGAATGGTATTTCTTATATGCTTGATGAGTTTCTCTATGGACAGATGCAATTCTCAGAGGAGGAACTTGCACAAATGCCACCTGAACAACGTGCGATGATCGATGAGCTACGCACACAGCAAGATGAACTGTTCTTTCTGATTGGTGCATTAGCGCGTACATTTGATACGGTGACAGGTATTCGTTCGATT
>JAUVJK010000003.1 GCA_030592425.1 Candidatus Moraniibacteriota bacterium | reverse complement strand
ATAAAACACCTGGAAGAGAGATGCAAATAGATACAACCTATCCCTATGGCTACAAAGCAGGAAAAGTGGTCTATACTATCATTGATGACGCGAGTAGATGGGTTTATGTACAGACCTATGATAAAGCAAATGCTTACAATACAGTTCTGTTTCTCATAGAGGTACTCAAAAGAGCTCCTTTCCTCATTAAGAAGATCCGAACAGACAATGGAACAGAGTTCATTAATACTGCAATGAAACTATTTCTAAAAACAAAGCATATTGAACATAGGAGAAATACACCGTACTGTCCACAAGAAAACGGTAAGATCGAGAGGTTTCATGGAACCCTTAAAAGAGCTTATGCTTATGGTCTTCCATACAAAGCGAGTAGAGATGAGTTTCAGTATAGACTTACCTTATTTACGCAGTACTACAACAACAGTAAAAGGCATCGTGGACTTGGTATGAATGGGCTGACGCCCATTGAGAAGCTGGAAGAATATACTTTGAGTCCTACGAGTGAGAAAAGTGTTACCTTGACGCTGCAATGTCACAGCTATTGACAAAATAGCAAAAATGTGCTATCATGTAGACAGAGTACCTAAAACGTAATTTTTGGGAGGTAAATCATGAAAAACTTCAAAAGCGCAGGAAATCATACAACATTCACGCAATTAGCAGAAAAACTAGCAAGAGAATTAATGAGATCTGGTAGTGTGGACCGCATATCACCGGGTGAAATCTCTGTTAAGCGCGCTAGATCACAACGCGTGAGTGTGCGCCGTGATGGTATGTTCTCACTTACTGTAACGGTTGTCGGCGGCGGCATCCAAAAACTTTTTGTGATCTGTGATAAGAAGAACGATAGATCTATAAGACAAACAGTTTCAGTAACCAAAAACTGGGCGAAAGAGAGGAAAGTAGAATATCAGTATCGAGATATTTATTCTGAGTGAACTTAAAAAGAAATAGGTATTTAAATACTTATTTCTTTTTATCTAAGCTTGCCTTTACTCTTTTCATAAGTGGCTTCCACACGGATCCACTCTTTTTTACGCTCATTTCACGTTCAATTGCAGTCTCTTTTGAAATGTACGCCTCATAATAAACGAGTTTCAATGGAAGGTATAGTTTTGTTGAAGTAGTTTCTCCATTATTGTGTTGAGAGATTCTTTTCTTTAAGTTTTGTGCTGATCCTTTATAGAACCAATTACTATTTTTAGCACTTTGAAGGACATAGAAATAGTACATTTCTGACGTATTTAAATTTATTACTCACGAACAACTGTGACCAATCACGTTCCAATTACGGAAAGTGGCTGGGGTGGCAGGATTTACCCGACGCTTCGCTTACGAGCATGAACTTCTCATCCTCCCACATCGAACAGATATCAAAAAATTATCCAAAAAGAAGACACTTTCTGATAGTTGCTGGAATTGTGGGAGGAGATTAGATTGACTGGTACTATGATATTGATATAATAATGAAATAATATGTTATAAAAAAACTTCTATGCACAATAAAAAAATATTAGGAGGTGCTATAATTGGATTATTGATTATTTCTATTCTAGCGAATATATTTTTTTTATTTTTTGGCTCTACTCTATTCGTGGCAAAATGGATTCAATGGCGCTCAAGTGGTGATGTAAATATCAGTGGCTACCTAGATGCAATTAATTATGATGCTCCAAAGGATTGGCACACTATATATTATATTCAATATATAGATAATTCACTTGTTCCAAAAGAAGATCAATTTTTTGCAAGGGAAGTTGTAGTCTCTACAGGAGACTCGAATGTTATCATTAGTAATAGTCTTGATGAGTATGACATTATTGAAAAAACGGATGAGCGTATAATGGCTAAAGATCACGTCTTTACCTTTGAAATAACGCATGATGATGTCTTCATCACGGATAAACATGGAAAGAAATCTCAGTTGGTGAGTAATAGCATTAAATTGTAAAATTTATTATTGTAAATACTAACCCTTTGGTAAATAAGGTCGATTTAATAATCCCTTGTTTCATCACAAATATATAGTTGTAGTCCCGCATCTTGAATGGTGCATTTATAGCCACATTCAAAACTAGCCTTAGGCAAGGTTGTTAAATTAAATTCGTATCCTTTTTGGCACTCTGAAAATGAATTGTAGGCATTAATTGTAATAATGCTTTCTTCAGCTGGATTCCCATTTGGATAGATGAATAAAGACCATTTGTTATGAGTATTTTGCCAAATTAGTATAATCAATATGATTATGCTAATTATGGTGATTGCAATTTTTATTCCATTATTCATTTGATACTTTTATACTTGATTAGTGTTTTGGCTGAGTAATTATGCCGTATGATTCTTATTGTATGTAGTTTTCTTTTCTTGCGCAAACAGATGGTAATATCTTGACCTTGTCCCGCAGTTTTCGCCTTTTGTGTTTTCTCAAGCTCTTATATCACTCTGATTTTCAAATCCCTCTGGAAGTCAAGTGGTTATCTTCCATTATTCTTATAATTAAAAAATTCTCCTTAATTACAGGAGAATCTTTGTCTTGTGCTGGGGTGGCAGGATTCGAACCTGCGATACACGGTACCAAAAACCGATGCCTTACCACTTGGCTACACCCCAATATTAGATCAAAGATCAAAAATAGAAGATCAAAAAGATTTAGAAACTGGTTAGTTTGTTTTGATTGTTAAAGAATTATTTTGTTAAGTATATTCTACATTACCAAACATAATTATTTACTGCAATTTTTCTTAGCCATATGTATACAATGATACACAGGAATATTCCAACAAATATTCCAACAATATTGCCAGCTAATAATGATATACTATAACTTATTATTGCAATACATATAATACTGAATACCATCACTTGCTTTAGAATACTTTCTATTTTTTTCTTGTATTGCTCTTCTAATTTATCTATCTCATCATCATTCATGGAGTTCTGTCTATTTTAGCTTACGACTCTACTACTTGGCCTCCCATCATGTGTATTGCTTGGTTGATCAATTCTGATGGGCCTGGGCCCGTTTTTTCTTTCTTTACTTTCTTTTTTATTATAGCATCGATGCGTATATTGAGCCCACAAATTGTACCAAGAGCATTTTCAATTGTCAATTTATTGTCTCCATCGAGTAGTTTTTCTTGATGGAAACTATAAGGGACACTCAGAACAAGTTTATTGTCAGTGAATTCTAGTAATTCTGCTGTGGAAGCAAGAGCTGCAAGCGAGCTATTCTTTTCTTTGACTTTTGCGATGCATTGATCCCATTTTTGTGTAATTTTTTCGAGAGACGGTGATGTTATAACTGAGGCTTTTGCTGTCGATAGAGATGTGAATTCTTTGCTATTTTTCACATCTGCTTCTTGTGGTACAGATTCCTCCTTTGTCACATTTCCGGTAGCTTGAGTATTTGGCGTGCTATTTTGTGAGGTGCTGTTTGATGGATTTTTATTATAGCAGAGCGTAATAATCGCGATTTCTAGAGGGAGTTGTGGGATTGCTGCACCGCGGATCTGTTGTACAGCACGTGTAAATTCTTCGATTGCACGGACAAGAAATTCTGGTGTTGAGCTTGTGCCAGCTGCAAGGAGTTGTTTTTGTTCATCACTACTGAGTTCATAGGAGAGAATATCAGAGAGGTCTTTGTTGATTGCGAGGAAGAGTGTTGCGCGGAGTTTCGTGATTAATTCTTTGCCAAAGATCGTTAGATCATAGCCTTGATCAGATAGTTCATTTACGAGGCGAATCGCTCCTTCTGTATTGCATTCTGCAAGAAAATCGACCATTGCGAGTACTTTTGCATGTTCTGCTGTGCCGAGGATCGCAGCAACTTCTTTTGCAGTGATCTTTTTATCTTCAAGTGCGATGACTTGCGCCAAAAGGCTCTCAGCATCCCGCATCCCGCCTTCTGCTGCAATTGCGATCATTTCAAGAGCTTCTTTTTCGACGCTTACTTTTTCAGACTTTGCAATGTAGGCAAGCTTATCAGTGATCTGCGTAATAGTTAGTCGCGTGAAATCAAATCGTTGGCATCGTGAGATAATCGTCTCGGGTACTTTATGAATCTCCGTGGTTGCGAGGATAAAGATTGCATGAGCTGGTGGTTCTTCGAGCGTTTTGAGGAGAGCATTGAATGCGCCTGTTGAGAGCATGTGTACCTCATCAATAATGTAGACCTTGAAAGGTGCTTCTGTCGGCGGTAGAACGATCGTTTCATTGAGCTCGCGAATATTATCAACGCCTGTATGGCTCGCGGCATCGATCTCGATGATATCAAGTGAAGAGCCGTCCTGCAATCGTCCACAGACCGCTTTATCAGGTTTTGTGAAGTCTTGGCGTTCATCACAATTGACGCTTGTAGCCAGGAGTCGTGCAATTGTCGTCTTGCCCGTTCCGCGCGGTCCTGTGAAGAGATACGCGTGGCCGATACGATCATTTTTGACGGCATTTGTGAGAGTTTTGACGATATGCTCCTGTCCAAATACATCAGAAAATTTGCCCGGACGATATGTACGATAAAGTGTTTTACTCATACTGTAGTAATTTTAACAATGATTCTATTATAGCATACTCTGTTATTGAAAGCGGACAAAGATCATTCTCCCAAATAGCCACCTGTTTGTTGTTTCCAGAAGGTTGCGTAATCACCATTTTTCTTGATGAGTTCTTTATGTGTACCTTCTTCTGTGATCGTGCCAGCGTCAAGAACGATGATACGATCCATTTTTTGGATGGTACTGAGACGATGTGCGATGACGAGTGTTGAGCGATCCTTCATAAGTTCTTCGAATGCTTCTTGGATCATCTTTTCGCTGACGGAGTCAAGTGAACTCGTTGCTTCATCGAGGATGAGAATTGGAGCATCTTTGAGCATCGCACGAGCGATTGCGACGCGTTGGCGTTCACCACCAGAGAGTTTGATGCCACGTTCGCCGACAAGTGTGTCATAGCCGTCTGTAAGATTTGTGATAAAGTCGTGGGCATTTGCTTTCTTTGCTGCGGTGATGATCTCTTCCTCTGTTGCACCTGGATTGCCATAAGCGATATTTTCACGTAGTGAGCGGTGGAAAAGCAATGGTTCTTGGGGGACGTAGGCAATGCTACGACGGAGATCGTCTTGCGTGATCTTACTAATGTCTTGATCATCAATAAGAATTGCACCATCATCAACATCTGTAAAGCGTAGGAGAAGTTTTGTAATCGTCGTTTTACCCGCACCAGAATGTCCAACAAGACCAACGCGCTCACCAGCATTTATTGTAAGAGAAAAATGATCAAAAACACCATTGTCGCCATCATAGGAAAAGTGGACATTCTTAAAAGATATTTTACCAGTGTTAATGCGACATATTTGGGGAGATTGAACATCAATAACATCAGTCTTTTGTTTAAAGATGTCAATCATCTCTTTGGCATCCGCAATTGCTTTTGCAGATGCTGTTAGCGTGCGACCGATGTGCCAAATGACATCAAAAGTAGCAAGGATGTAAAGTTGTATAAGAACCACCGTTCCAATAGTGATATTTCCTGAAAGCCACAATTTAATCGTGATAGCGATAATCATGATTTCTACAACTCCAAATAAGAGACCTTCAAAAGTTCTTTGAAAATTACCAAAATACCATGAGGAACGTCGATTTTTTTCCTCAGCTTCTGTGACAGTTTTAAAGCCTTCACTTTCTAACGTACGATTTGCAAACATTTTAATCGTGAGAACATTGGTAAAGGTGTCGGCATAGCGGGCTGTGACGAGTGATCCACTTGAGGCTTCTTTTAGGTCAAGCGGAATTTTTTTACGAATAAATAAGAAGACGATGATACAGTAGATTATAAGCCATCCACTGTAGAGAAAAGCAATGACCGGTGCAAAGAAAAAAATAACAATCAAAATGCCAATAATTTTTATCAGACTAAAATAGAGCATGTAGACAAAATTGTTATGCAGTTCTGTAAAGGAATGTAAAAAACGATTAGTCTTAGTGACGAGAGCCCCAGCAAAATTATTTGAAAAAAAAGTATAGGAGTTCTTGTGAAGTTTCTCAAAGCAAAAGTTCGAAAGTTCTCTAATCGTATTACTTTGAAAATAGGCCATGAAATAATCGCCTATGCGAAAAAGTATGTTGTAAAATAAAACAAGACATGCAAGGATTCCAACGAGTACATACAATTCGCGTTCTATTAATGCAGATGGAGATGCTGTCGTCATGATGTCGATGATTTCTTTGATAAAATAGGGAAATGCAATAGTGCTTGCAACTACGGCAATGCCATACGCAAAGAAGAGTCCAATACCGGAGATTGGATATTTTTTCATGTGAGGCCAATAATAGGAGAGGATAAGTTTAATGTTCATAGTTTAGATAGTAGATAACGGTGTAGTATATAGTATGATAGCAAAAAGAGGTCCAACCTCCAATTGGAGGTTGGACCTCTAAGCGAAGATAATATGCTATTTCTTGAAGACGAATAGTTTGTAACCAAGGAAATTCCATGTGAGGACGGTGATTGTAGCAACGGCTGCAGAGATATTTGCCCAGCCATTTTCGCTGATGCCGCCGTATGGTCCAATCATGTTGATCAATGATGCGATACCAACATTGATCACGATACCAATGCCGCTGATCGTGATGAACTTAATGAATTCTCCTTTGAGATCGTCTTTGCTATGATCTTCGAATGACCAGAATTTATTCCAAAGATAGGAGTTTACTGTTGCACCAAGGAAGGAGATGACCTTGAAAACAGAAAAAGCAATACCTGCTGATATACCAAAGGTCATGATAAGAAGGTTGAGAATGCCAAAATCGATTGCGGTGTTAGAGATGCCAACAACACCGAATTTTGATAGTTGGAAAAAGAACGGTTTGATGTAAGAAAGTAGCGCGCCAATGAGAACAGCAATTATACCGACCGCTGCGAAGATCAAAGTTGAGATGAAGGGCGAGAGACTTACTTCACCAATAACGGGGAACGTAAAAGTCGATACGCCCATATTTTCAAGGACGAACGTGAGCATTAACCCAAAAATAGCCCCATTGATAGCAGCAAAGAGGATATCCCGTAATTGCAAAACAAAACGTTTCGCGCTTTCTGGCGTGTTCTGTATTTCTTGCATATTAGATTATTGCCAAATTAGTTTTATGCTTCCATTTCTTGTTGAATTTCTTTCTCAATTTCTTCAATATCAGGTGTCCATTCATCAAGAATATCACTGTCCACTTTTGCGACTGGCTTTTCATCGCCAGTAAGTATACCAGTTGCTGTTTTTGGTTCTGTAATCTCTTCTTTCGCTGGAAGTGTCTCTGCCTTCGCTTTTGCTTTTTGGAGCGTGTTTTCAATTGCTGCCCATGTAACAGGCGTATCATTTTCATCTTGCGCGGTTACGATCACTACTTCGTCACCTGGTTCTACTTTGAAGTATGTAATTGATGCAAGGAGGACTTTGTATGGTTTTCCGTCTGCGACAACAAAATAGTTGCCATTTTCATCTTGGCTTACAATACCAATTTTATTTGTGCGTGGCGCTGGTCCAATCTGCTTATAAATAAAAGAGCCATCTTGGACGATTGTCAGCTTGAGGAGGTCTCCTTCAACAAGTTTTGATTTGCTAGCATAATTTGCAGGAACTGGATATTGATTGCCATCTGTACCGATCATGATCTGACCATCAAATGCACCTTCAACGATCTGACTATTGCTATCATCTGTTGCAAAATGGCGTCGTCGTCCGCTTTTCTTTTTCCCTTCAATCTGCAAGAGCATCGCTTTCGCGCCGTGAATTGTTTTTTCAGCGCTATTGATCATGTCACGGAGTGATTGGATCTTTTGCGCCTGAGCCTCTCCAGAAAGAGCATCTGTTGGTGTATTGTCGTCCATTGTGGTGTTATTTATTTTGATTTTATTTGATGTGCTCATTATACGATAAAATTTTATTACATGCAATGTGGATAACTTTATGAAGCGCGAAATTTTAAATCAAAAAGTGAAAAATTATAAGACAGAAAAGATCAATGATATTTTTATTTTTTAAATGAAAGAATGATAAAACTGTGGACAAATATAGAACACATTGGTAGTATAAGAACACTATGAATAGTACTTTAAACAGGTGACAATGATGTATATTGATGAAGAAAAAGGCATTATTATTTTTGAGAATCTTGTAAGATCTGACATTGATCTTGTTGGCGCTACAAAAGTTGTAATTGCAAAATTACCAGAACACATGAAAAGCTCTCAGAGAGCAGTATTGCAAGAAGCTTCAGAGTTAGGGGTACAATCCGCTAAAAGGTCGAGAAAAATATTTTTTTCATAATTTTTATGATCATGAATTAAATTTTTCAGGATCTCCGATTAATAATGAGACGTCCTTTTTTATTTGGTATTTTTCGTGATCTGTATTATAAATGAGGAAGTATAAACTAATGATATATATGTATTTATGGAAGAAAAGAAGACAATTTTCATAAAGACTTTTGGTTGTCAGCAAAATGTTGCAGATAGTGAACGTGTTGCAACGTACTATGAGGCACGTGGCTATATGCCAGTGACACAAGAGTATGAGGCGAGTTTGGTCGTAATCAATTCTTGCATGATCCGTGAGAAGGCAGAAGAGCGTGTTTATGGCTATATCCGTAACTTGCGGAAATCTCGTGGAGTAGACGCGTTACGTATTGTTCTGACGGGGTGCATTGTTGGTGCTGCTGCACGTGAGCCAAGTGGAAAACTTGCAAAGAAAATTGCAAGACGTATCCCTGATGTTGAACTCCTGCCGATCGAAGATGTTGGTTTTGAACATGAACCACAGCGTGGTGACAACTCCATCGATGGAGATCAGGGTAAACATGCATGGGTCGTGATCTCTAATGGTTGCAATAATTATTGTGCGTTTTGTATTGTGCCATTTTCGCGTGGGAAAGAAATCTCGCGTCCAATTGAGGATGTTATTTCAGAAGTGCAAAAACTTGCTGCTGATGGTTATACATCAATAACGCTTCTCGGGCAGAACGTCAATTCGTATGGTTCTGATCTTGTGCGAGAACAGAAATTAAAGAATAAAGATGATGGCGAAAGTAGCGCATATCTATTACCAAGTGGAGAATCGATTGAACCGGTAATGGTAAAGCATCTCAATCGTCATCGTATCCCAACACTCTTTCCCTATCTACTAAATACTGTCGCACAGATAGAAGGTATTGAAACGATCACATTTACAAGCTCTAATCCTTGGGATTTTTCAGATGCACTTATTGATGTGATTGCACAAAATAAAAATATTGATCGCATGTTGCATCTTCCTGTGCAATCAGGGAGCGACAAGATCCTTGCAGCGATGAATCGGTGGTACACATCTGCAGAATATAGTGCACTCATTGATCGTATTAAAGAAAAAATTTCCGAAGTTCAGTTTATTACGGATATTATTGTTGGCTTTCCGACAGAAACAGAAGCTGACTTTCAAGATACTATTAGGCTTGTCAAAAAGGTCGGTTTTGTTCGTTCATTTACGGCGTGTTATTCAGAACGTCCTGGCACAAGCGCAACAGGGAAAATGGAGGATAAGATCTCATGGGAAGAAAAAAAACGACGCTTTCATATTCTCAATGAATTGATCAATTTACGGAATGCTGGCATCGCAAATGACAAAGATTGGATTGCAACACGCGACAAACACAGTGTGCGATAAAAGTATAGATGTGACAGAATGAGAGGAATAAAAAAGTTATCCACAGCACGAGGGCACACCCCTTGTGCTTTTTGTGTGGTATAATAATTTGTATGATAGAAAAAGCACAAGAGATCGTCGCAAATTCAGATTTGCCACAGGAGGATAAACAAATGTGGTTTGTTCATTTTGAAAGTGCACCACAAGAAGCATTAGAACTTTTTATCGAGCTTTTTGATAATGATCAAACAGAGCTTCCGTTAGCAACAAATAGCTTGCGGAGAAAGATTGCTGCAGGCTCCGATATTGAGCGGATCAAAGCAATCGTGCATGAAGAACAACAGATGATCAAAGATGCAATCGAAGAAGATAAGGTACGTGCACAAATTTAACGAAGAAATATTATGGGATTTGGAGAAAAAATGTTAAGTGCCATTGGTATTGAGCATAACAAAAAGGATATAGATGATGTAACGAATAAGGTATCTCATGAAGATGGAGTTCATGGTGGAACGATTACCTATGATAAAGGACTAGATGAAGATCCTAAACTGGATGATGAACTTAAGCTTGAGCGTGATCTTGAAGTTATGAAGCTTGAGGAAGATATGGCCACTAATGAAAGTGCGCATAAAACTCTGTCAAATGAAGATCTTTTTGGCATTCAGACGGAAGATCATGATAATCAAAATAATGCAGTCAATTCTAAAGAAGTAAAACAAGAAGAGCTCAAGATCTCTAAGGATCATGGTAGTGAAGGCATTACTCCAAAGAAGTCTGAGGAGGGATCAAATAAAGCTGATATTGCAGCTGTGCTCGTAAAAAATGTGGAAGAAATTGGAAATGATGCTGAGATAACAGAAACTCCAAATGAAGAGACTAAGGCTATTGAAAAAAGTGAGAATGACACAAAGATTGGAGAAATAAAGGCCGAAGATATTGTAACCACTAAGGAGGCAGAAAATAAAGAACAATTTGAACAAAAAAAGATAGCGAAAATCTATAAATCAGCAGCTGATCATACGGGCAGATTACGACAAAATAATGATAGTGTTCGTGAGAGTGAGACAGGGTCAAAAATTGCAAAAAGATCACAAATGACATCACTCCTTCTTAGCATTGTTGAGCAAGGAGAAATTGCGAAAGAATTGGCTATTGATAATGTAGACGTTGCTGTAAATCACGTTGCTAAAAAAGGTGAAAAAGCTACGAATGATGATAGCATATCCCATCTTTTATTTCCTGAACATAAAGACGTAGCTTAATGAAAAAGATAGAAATAACACGGCGGATATTACTCATTGTTTTTTATGGTGGCATCGTAGTACTCCTTATTAGCATGTTTATTCTTGTATAAATTAAGAATGTATATATTATAAAAACCGCCGTGGCGGTTTTTTATATTTTTCCAAAAAAAAATCTGGTTTTTTTAATCACGAATCTTGTAACCAGTTCTGAAGATCATAAAAAGCGTGCCAACACACAGTAGAAGGAAGACAATAATGAGTGTGAGACTGATCTGTGGATTGATGTCTGTTGTGCCAAAAAAACTCCAACGGAGGCCACTGATCATGTAAACGACAGGGTTGATCAGTGAGAGAGTTTGCCAGAGTGGGGGAAGAATTGATATGGGGTAAAAGACACCGCCAAGGAATGCTAGTGGTGTAATGATCAATGCTGGGAAAAGACTTAATTTTTCAAAGGTGTCAGACCAGATCCCGATGATCAGACCAAAAAGTGCAAAAGTAAATGCTGTAAGAAATGCAAAGAAAAAAGCATAGACAGGATGCATGATTGGGATTGGTGTAAATAAAAGAGCGACGATATAAATGAGACTTCCAATGATCAGTGCGCGGGTTGTTGCTGCAAGTGTATAGCCCAGAATTATTTCGAGGTGAGAAAGTGGAGCGCTGAGAATTTCATAGATCGTGCCGATGAATTTTGGAAAATAGATGCCACTCGATGAAGCACTGAGACTATTTGTCAAGAGTGCCATCATGATCAGTCCAGGTACAATAAATTGCATGTATGTGACACCGCTGATCTGGGTAATCTGTGATCCAATCGCAGCGCCAAAGACGATAAAATACAGAGCTGTCGTAATGACGGGTGACAAAACGGTTTGCAATGGGATTGCGAAGGTGCGATTCATCTCTTTTCTGTAGATAGTGTAGAGTCCTATCCAGTTCATTGTATTAGGAATGAGAAATTAGATTTTTTGGATTGGAGATGAGATCTACGAAGATTTCCTCAAGGGAACTTTCTTTCGTTTCGATATCGCATACTTTCAATCCTTCATTCTTGAGGCTAGATAAGATTGCTGTGATGCTGGTACTCGTTGTTTTCTTATATTCATAGGTAATCTCGTAGCCATCTTCTGACAGCGAAAGAGCGTAAGTATGAAGTGCATCAGGAATCTTCTGAATCTTTGTCATGAGTGTGATAATCAGTTCTTTTGAGCCAAGTTCTTTCATGAGATCTTCTTTTGGAGCAACAGTTGTGATGTGGCCATCATTAATAATGCCAATTGTGTCTGCCATCTCTTCTGCCTCTTCAATATAGTGCGTTGTAAGAATAATTGTTGTTCCTTTTTCTTTAAGTTTGCGAACAAGATTCCACATACTTGTGCGTAACTCAACATCAACGCCTGCTGTTGGCTCATCGAGGAATAAGATTTGAGGCTCATTCATTAGTGCTTTTGCGATAAGAACTCTTCGCTTCATGCCACCAGAGAGCTTTTGTACTTTTTCATCTCGTTTGTCCCATAAAGAAAGCTGTTTAAGTATATCAGTGAGTAACTTTTCATTGTATTTCTTTCCGAAAAATCCACGTGCGTCAATACATGTTTGTGCAACGGTAATAAAAGGGTCGAGGTGTAACTCTTGTGGTACAAGACTGATCAATTTGCGTGTTTGACGACACTGATCAACTGTATCATAACCGTTGACAGTGATTGTACCAGTTGTTTTGTTTGTGAGACCACAGATAATATTGATGAGTGTCGTTTTCCCAGCACCATTAGGTCCTAGGAGCGCAAATACCTCTCCTTTGTTAATAGAAAGGAAAATATTGTTTAATGCATGTATCTTATGGTCATAGATCTTTGATAAATTTTCGATTGATAAAATTGCCATAAAAATAGTGTAGCACTAACATGAAAAATTTGGTATAGTATAGATATAATAAAAATTAATATAAATATATGAAGATTGCACTCGGTATTATCATCGCTGTTCTTGTAATGTTACTCGCAGGACTTGGATGGTATGCGTTTACATTGATGCAAGAAAATGAAGCATATTTGGCGACGATTAACACAATGAATATGACAGCATCACAGGAACCAGTTTGTACATCTCTTGACGCATCGGGCATTGCTATTGCAATGACGAGCTCTAGTGATGAAGGAGAAAAGATTTATTGTGTTTCACAGGAGGATCTTTCTATTGCTTTTACAACAGAACAAATGACGATGGAAGAATCGGTTGAATTATTGACAGTCCTTGAGACTTCAGTGGAGGACGTACAAGAATGTATGACTGCAGAAAAATTCATCAATGAGAGTGCTGCTAATATAAGTGTTTGTGACGATATCTCAGAAGTAAAACAGTGGCCAGATGTGATACCATATGATGCACAATGGGGTGGTTGTGAATTTGTAATTATCAAAGCTCAACTGGCATTCTCTTATTGTGCACAAGCACATGCTGGTTCGGTGATCACATGCACGCAGGATGGATGTGAGGAAGGGAATACAATGACTGAACACGAAACAGCAACAGCTCCGATAGAGGAAAAAATGATAGTGGAAAATGAAATGATTGATCCAGTAGCGGCTTTAATGCCTATACCAGAAGAAGAGATAAATGAACCGGTCGAAGAAGAGCTTGAGCCACCACTTTTGTAAGGAAATAATAAAAGTCTACTGGTGGTAAATAATCTGTTGATGACACGAAATGAAAAATGCATTTACACCAGAATTTCTTGAATGGATTAACGACGTTGATCAACGTCTTGTGGAAAAACATGAAGGAGATATGTACGATGACAAAAGAATTTTGTCGCGTACTGTAAAGCTCTCGGAAGAAGTCGGAGAATTATCTGAAGCAATTCTCTCCTATGTGAATAATCAACGCGCAGAAAAATTGGAAAAATTTAATAAGTCAGATCTTGATGCAGAAATTGCCGATGTTATTATCACGGCGATGGTGATTGCGCGCGCAACAAAGACTGATGTCAATGCTGCGATTATTGCAAAATTGAAAAAAATTGAAAAACGTGGTATTTAGATGAAAGATATTTATTGCGTGTTATTCTACTGCTAATTTATGAATAGACTGAATACTATGAAAAAATTTATACCGTTTAGTGATGATATTGTCTTTTTTGATGCAGAATTCACTGATCTCGACGTAGTTCGAGGGGAATTGATGTCAGTTGGCATGATGTCTCTTGATGGCAAACGTGAATTGTATTTTGAGCTTGCATATAATAAAGATGCAGTAAGTGAATGGACACATGAATTTGTTGAACCTTATCTTATTGGCGAGAAAATTACACAGGCTGAAGCGCGTGAGAAGATTCGTGCATTTTGTGGAAAAAGTGAACCACATCTTGTAGCGACGGTTAATCAGTATGACATGGTGATGTGGCATAAACTGTTTAATGGTGAGAAGGAGCCGATTAATCACATTCCAATTGATTTTGCATCAATCCTTTTTGGTATGGGCCTCAATCCTGCGCGTAGACTTGATGATGATAAAGAAAAATTCTTTGCACAATTTGATATTGATATTACAAAATACAAACTGCATAATGCGTTGGAGGATGTTCGTCTCATGAGAGATGCTTATCTTGCACTTTCTGAAAAATCAATTCATTGAGTATTATGTCTGAAGAAACTTTTACACAACGTGTATATGACGTGGTTGCAAGTATTCCGCGTGGCAAAGTGATCACTTATGGGGAAGCTGCGTGTCGTGCCGGTTCGCCACGTGCTGCTCGTGCTGTTGGTAATGTCATGAATAAGAACCCTGATACAGAACGTGTACCATGTCATCGGGTAATCTGCTCTGACGGCTCTGTTGGTGGCTATGCATTTGGCACAAGCAAGAAAGTCGCACTTTTACGGAAGGAAGGTGTAGAAATTATCGATGGGAAGGTCCATCCGGAATATTTAGTATAATAAAAAGAGCTTCACGTGGGAAGCCCGTTGGGATCATTATTTTTCAGAGAGATCATCCTCATCTGTGCCTGGTTTGATGTTGAGATCGTGAAGGCTGGTGCCTAGGAAAAGGATATACATTTTTTTCTGGAATTCGACAAAGAGATCCTTTTTTGTATCTTTCTTTTTTAGACGAAATGAGCTAAAACGGCTCGGCAATTCTTTGAATGTTCTTTTCGAGACACGAATAACATATATTGCATTGTGATCGTCCCAATGTTTTTTCCAGAGAATCTTTATCTTTTCAGCACATTTGTTGCTTGTAAATTGTGTCCAATCTCGTACTTCTATATTTGTTCTTTTGGCATTTTTGGAACATTTCTTTTCTTTGCAACAGATGTATATTTTCACTAGATATTCTCCTGATTGTGAAAGTGTTATACTATATAGTAATAGTAATCATGATGATATATCAATGACATGAAAAAACATCTTACAATCCACGTTATAGGTAAAGTGCAAGGCGTCTTTTTCCGGCGAGATGTTTGTCATATTGCGCTTTCGCTTGGTCTTGTCGGTTATGTAAGAAATGAGAAAAATGGGTCAGTATTGATCGAAGCTGAAGGAGATGTGAAAAGTTTGGAAAAACTCATTATGTGGTGTAAGGAAGGTTCAAAAAATGCAGAGGTTGATACTGTGTCATACACATACACTGAAGTGGTCGAGGGATATCACGATTTTATAATAAGATAAAAATTTATGATAAAAAAACAGATCTTAGTGATTCATGGCGGAGAAACATTTGATGGTTACGATGATTACATGCAATATCTGCGAGATTATCCACTGGAACGTATTTTGAAAAAAACGGAAACGAAGAGATGGAAAGATCGACTGCAAACTGACTTAGGAGAAGCGTATGATGTGATTTCCCCGATGATGCCAAATATGCGTAATGCGAAGTATGAAGAATGGAAAATTTGGATTGATAAATATGCACCAATTTTGCAGGATAATATTGTACTTATTGGGCATTCACTTGGTGCATATTTTCTTGCAAAATATCTGAGTGAAAATGATTTTCCTGTTAAAGTTGCGCAATTGCATTTAGTTGCAGGACCGTATCAGTGTCGCGGATGGGACGCTCTACCAGAATCACTTGAAAAAATTGAGCAACAAGTGAAGAAGGTCTATATCTATCACTCTACGGATGATCCTGTTGTAGATTTTGCAGATGCACAGAAGTTTCAAAAAGCACTTCCAAATGCTGAGCTTGTTAGCTTTGATGATCGAAATCATTTTCTTGATGAACAGTTTCTAGAGATCCTGGAAAATATAAAAAAATGAAATAGTATCTTTATAGGAAACATGCGTTATGATGGGTTTCTCAGTTGTTTTTTATTTTATAATGAAAAGAGGGTAAATTATCATGAATATAATCTGGTGGAAAATCTGGTGCGTCAAATATTGTCTATTTTAGATAAAAAGTGCAAAGGTGATCAATTAATCACTTTTTTTCTTTGCTAAAAAAGATAAAATTATGTATTGTGGGATAATGTAATAAAAAATTTATGATCAAAGCATCACAGGCAGAGGTAATGGCACCAGTGGGGAGTTTCGAATCCCTTGCAACGGCAATTAATGCAGGAGCTGATTCTGTTTATTTTGGCGTGACGCAGCTCAACATGCGCGCGCGTGCGGCGGCAAATTTTACATTTGCTGATTTTGCAGAGATTGCAAAAGAGTGTCATAAGAATGATGTGAAAGCCTATCTTGTCGTCAATACGCTTCTCTATGATCATGATATTGTTGTGATGAAGAAATTGGTTGATGCTGCAAAAGAGAATAAAGTTGATGCGATCATTGCCTTTGATCATGCAACGGTGAATTATTGTAATGAAATTGGTGTGCCCGTTCATATTAGCGTACAATTTTCCATTTCAAATTATGAAACGGTAAAGTTTTTTGCAAAAATGACAAATCGCGTTGTTCTCGCGCGTGAACTAACAGTTGAGCAAATCAAGGCGATTTATGAACAAATTCAGAAAGATCAATTGATGGGTAACGAAGGCCGTCTGATGGAGATTGAAGCATTCATTCATGGTGCGCTATGCGTAGCGCAATCAGGGCGATGCTACATGAGTCTCTATACGGATAATGCAAGCGCTAATCGTGGAGCATGTCTGCAAAATTGTCGGAAAGAATATAAGGTTACTGATATGGAAACAGGAAAGGAACTGATCATTGATAATCACTATGTGATGAGCGCTGCTGATATTTGCACGATCGATTTTCTTGATGAGTTCCTTGATGCAGGTGTGCAGGTGCTTAAGATCGAAGGTCGCGGGCGTTCACCAGAGTACGTTGATACGGTTGTACGCGTTTACAAAAAAGCACTTGCAGATATTGACGCTGGAACATACTCAAAAGAGAAAATCAAAGAATACTTCAGTGAGCTTGAAACTGTTTTTAATCGAAAACTTTCAAAAGGAAATTATTATCTTGGGAAAGAGTTAGGTGATTATTCTGACGTGTACGGCTCAAAAGCAACAAAAGAAAAAGAATTCATTGGGCGTGTTACACATTATTTCCCAAAGGTGGGCATTGCAGAGGTAGTCATTGATAGTGGTATTTTTACAAAAGGGGACGACTTCATCGTGATCGGTGCGACAACAGGGACGTTAAAAGGGAAGCTCGTAGAATTGCGTGTAGATGACGAAGTAGCGAAAGAAGCAAAAAAAGGTGATGCGATTACATTCAAGGTGGATGAACGTGTGCGCATTAACGATAAATTGTATTTGATGAAAGAAAGGCAATGAAGGATTGCAAATAGGTCTTAGAAATAATTCAGCATTTAGCATTAATAATTCAGCATTTTCTCCTGTGGGCACAAAGAAAATTACAATTAGTCATAAACGAAAAGATTGCATTGGTTGTGGATCGTGTGCACTGCTTGCAAAAGGTTGCTGGTCAATGAATGGGGAAGACGGTAAGTCAGATCTCAGAGGTGCGCAGTGGAAAAATGAAGAATTTATGGTTGCACAAATCGACGAAGATGAATTAGAAGAGAACAAAAAAGCCGCTGATGCGTGTCCTGTGAATATTATCCGTGTGAGCGAATAGGAAGAATTAGGAATAGGTGTGCCTCATCGGCACATCCGCCGATGAGGCGGAGCGATAGGAATTAGTTTTTTAGAGGTCTGAACTGACAGAAATTGTCGGTTTTTTTGCTTTTGCAGAGCGACAATAAGGGAAAAATAGACCATTGACAGAAGTTATTATATATGCTATACTTTTGTGTTAGTTCATTTACAACTATTCTTTCGTCCAACATCGTTGATTGTTGCACTTTGTGTACAGGTATTTTGTATGCAATGCGCAACAATTAACCTTTTATTAACTATAGGCCCGGAGGTCTACAATGGCACAAGCAGCAGAAAAAAAAGTATCAACCGAAGAACGCCAGAAGCGTCAACCAGTTCTGGCAAAGAAGCAACGCACTGTCCTCATCAAATTTTTTGCGATGGGTGGCGGGAAGAATAAGCCCTGGGTACGAGTCCTCAACTCACTTCCTTTTTCGAAGAGAAATGAGGCGAAAATTCAGATAGCTCATTCTATTGAAGCTTCTATGCGAGATCTCGACTTCAAGGCCTATCGGGAGAATGAAGGTGATACTGGCTATCTAGTAATACCGAAATCTCAAGAGTCAGTTCAAGTATCGAATCTCATCAATCAACTACGGACTCGCGGTCTGCGTTACGTTGGTGGCAATAAAACGACTAAGCAAGGCAAACAGGGATATATCTACACCCTCGCTTTCTCTACTGAGGGAGAGCCGAAGCCTTACCCAAGTGGTATTATGGAGGTTATGAACTTACGGTTCAATAATGCAACTGTCTGGGCTAATCTCAAATATGATTTCGATGATAATAATCAAATCACTGGTCAGTACCGATTAGACACGATCACTCTCGCGAAAGTGGTGAACGAGTCAATAAAGAAGCTTAACATGGAAGGTAATACATACCGGTTGGTATAGTATTCCCCGTTAAGTTTCATTAATCCCGTGTGGAGTAGTTATGCAACAGCATATACTTACTCTCACGGGATTTCATTTTGTCTATTTTAGTAATTCTTTGTGGATATCTTTGTAATAAAAATTCTCGCCAAAGATCTTTTTGATCTCGGTGAGAGATCCATCGTTCATTAATTCTTTTGGATCGATCGAAGTGGTCGTAAGCCATTCAGGTAGAACGACATCTTGTGTGATAGAAAAAAGATGAGAAAGGAAAGTCGTTGCATAAGAACCCTTTGGAAGGTCGAATTGGATCACTACGCCGCCATTAAACATTTGATGGCGTATTTTTTGGGATACACTTTTGTCGGTCCTTTGCGGGAACGTAGGACGATAAATTTAAAATCAGAGAGGTTTGTGCGAAATTCTTTTGCCTGATCTTCTGCAAGATATGTGTTGTAGATCTTTGTCTCGTGGCGATTATTCGTGAGGAGAAGAGGAATTTTCTCAGGGAGGTTATCGTGATGTTCGGAGATGTAGCGATTGAAAAGGAGGCTCGCGTAGGCGTATGACCAGATCAATACCTGATCTTTGATCGCGATGAGCGCGCCAATATGGTTATCAGGGCTACTGAGGAGGTATTCTACGGCGCGTAATTCATGGCCAAATGTATAGGGAAATTGCATGAAGATCTTTTGAACAGTTTTCCAGTCTGGCGCAACTGACTTTGCTTCCTGGCGAGTTTTTTGTACGAATGCACTTTCATACTCTGATGTATGGAAGAGGAATTGTCGCAATGCTGCAGTATGATAACCCTGTGCGATCAGTTTTCCAAACTTATGCGTCATGAGTCGTTGACCACCAAACCTTTGTGCTTGATAATAGTTCAAAATACCATGATCAGAGATATGATCAATTACTTTTTGAAAGGTATCGTTTTCGATAGCGTTTTCTGTGCGTACGGTGATCGTAAAGCGATTTGCATTGAGAGAACCACGATTGAGCGAGCCATTGCCCCACGAAGGATGTGAGAGAAAAATATTTTTAAATTTCTTGGTGTATACTTCTTCTGGCGTGAGAGGCATTTTTGAGAAAGCAATCTTTTGCGCTGTGATGGCATCGGAATCTTTAAGACCAGCATAACCAATCTTGTTTTCTGGTATGTCAAATGCTTCAGAGATCTGTCGCAGTGCAATATTTGTTGGAATGCCAATTTTGATCAGATCAAACCATAATGTACGATTTTTGGCATCTCTTTCTCCAACGACAATAGTCGAAGGATCATTGATGCGGACGACAGTGTCTTTTTGCGTAATTTCTTCAACGATAAAATCTTCTGGGAAAAGACGAAGATAACCGCGCGTGCGATCCTGCGGCATGTGATGCATACCAATTTCTTGAAAGACATCTTGTTCATCGCGAGCCTTGCCAGGAGCTAGTAGATCAGGATTCTTCTCTTTAAGTAATGCAATATTTTTTTGTTGTAGCTCGTAGGCTTCTTGTGAATTCATATCTTAAGTAAATAATAAGATCGGCACTTTGTCAAAGTGTTAAAGTATGTATAATAGGGGAATGAATAAAGATTATAAAAAACTGACACGCGTTATCAAAAAAGGAGGTGTCGTTGTGATGCCGAGTGATACGATCTATGGCATGATGGCGTCTGCGCTTGATCGTGCTGCGGTGGAGCGTCTTTACCATGTCCGAGGACGTGATCCGAAAAAAGCGTGTATCATCCTCATTTCTTCGATTGATGAACTCGCTCTTTTTGGTGTGAAAATAAATGACGTGGAAAGAGAGACACTTGGAGAATTATGGAAAGAAACAACAAGTATTGTATTGCCGTGTCCACAGAAAAAGTGGACTTATCTTCATCGTGGACAGGAATCTCTTGCGTTTCGATTGATCAGAAAAAAACATCGCTTGTTACGTAGTATGCTACGTAACACAGGTCCAGTCATTGCACCAAGTGCCAATCCAGAGGGGAAGAAAGTGGCTGAGACGATTCGTGAAGCAAAAAACTATTATGGCGATGACGTAGACCTCTATGTAAGCGCTGGTCATCGCGTCACAGGTAAGCCATCACGTGTCGCATCGATCGATCATGGAAAGATCATCTGGTTGCGGAAATAGTGTGCTATAATGTCAAGACGTCTTTACAAAGACAAACTTAATTACGAGCAAGAAATACGTGAAATTAAACATACAAAAAAGTTTACTGATATTAGTAGCTGTTGCAATTACTGGTTTTGTTAGTGTGTCAATCAGCAATGCTCAGGAAAATACAGAAGAACAAAAAAAGATCTATGTTTTTGTGCGGGATGACTGTGGACACTGCGTTGATGAGAAGGAATTTATCGCGGATCTAGGAAATGAACGCAATGATATTGTGCCAGTCTATTATGATCTTGCAGAGCAAAAAAATACAGATCTTTTCAACGAAGTTGCGCAGCAGTTTGAGATCGTAAGGGGTACGCCAATCTCTCTGATCAATGGTGTGATCATTCAAGGATTTGATAAACCAGAGACAACAGGGGCGTTATTGATAGATCTTCTTGATCGCAACACATTTTACAATGTTTCATTCGAAGAATCTCTAGAGAGAGATGATATTGTTGTTGCTGCAAGTACACAGGGGAGCGTCTGTCTTTCTCGTATCGGGGAGGAATGCGCGGCCGAAGAGCCGAGCCAGGTTGTTACGGTACCGATCATTGGGACGCAAATCGATGTCGGGAGTTGGTCTTTGGGGACTCTTTCATTGGTACTAGGATTTGTTGATGGTTTCAATCCGTGTGCTCTGTGGGTACTCATCATGTTTATCACGGTTCTTTTGCAGGTATCGGACAGACGACGCATGTGGCAATACGTCACACTCTTTTTGATCGCTGAAGCGGTCATGTATTATTTGATCCTTAATGTATGGTTGACAACGTGGAATTTCGTTGGACTCAACAGTATCATTATGCCAATTGTTGGACTTCTTGCGCTTGGTAGTGGTGCTTACTTTGCTTACAAATTCTTTACGTATTCTCCTGTATGCAAAGTCGCCTCTTTTGATACACAACAAAAACTCAGCGATAGGATCAAGAATCTTGCAAAAAAGCCGATGTCTTTTGCAACAGCACTTGGTGTTCTCTTTATCGCTTTTAGTGTGAACATCTTTGAATTTGCCTGTTCGATTGGTATTCCGCAGGTTTTTGCAAAGATCATTGAGGTGAATGATCTTTCTTTTTTCATGACACAGTGGTACATGCTCTTGTATATGTTTGCGTATATGATCGATGATTTGATCATCTTTGGGATTGCGCTTTATAGTGTTGAGAAAATTGGTGATCTGTATAAATATAGTAAATGGACCACACTTATCGCAGCAATTCTCATGATCTCTCTGGGTCTGATCATTCTTTTTAAGCCAGAACTGCTTATTGTAGGATAGTGTATACTCATGGTCATTTGAAAATACGACTTGGAGATTCAATCTCTAAGTTTTTTTTGCAACTATTCCTTGAACTTAGGATTCTAGTACTGGACAAGAAAGAGAATATATGCTATAATGTTGGCAATTAGTTTTTTGTCAATTTGGAGGGAATTCTTATGAAAACCAGAGAAAAGTATTCTGAGATTGTGAAGAATACAGAAATGGGTATTATGATCCAAGCGTTATTATTTAATGTTCTCCCTGTTGTACTTCTTGTGTGGATCGAAAGTGAAACACTATTCTTGATAGATACGACAATTTCTCTCGCCTCTTATACAGAGATATCGAGTATTAATATAATATGGATCATCTTTATTCTTATTGTAGTATTTATTATCTTGACAAAATTTGCAGTATTTTTGTTTGCATCTGTTGCTCTTGTTATTTGGATCTTGCTAGAGCCAGTAGATGAATGTGATCAATGTTCTGGTGTTTTTCAAAGTATGAATGTTGTATCAAGGTTTAATATGCAGAATCAAACATATGAATTGTCGTGTCCTCATTGCGGATACTATCTTGCCCGTACACGTACTGTGAATGATATACTGCACAATCCACTTCAGAAATAGGAAATAAGATATGAGTTTACGAGATATAAAAAGTATTGCTGTCTGGGAGCGACAGAAGGAACGAGGTGCTTTCAGTGTTAAAATTTCTTGTGTCTCTCAGGGGATAGAATCACGCTTTAATGAAGGGCCTTACAAGTTCTTTAGTGGTGAACGTGGTATTCGTCAGGCTGCAACAACCCTTTTGATTCGTCAGATAGATCAGAGTATTTATCGAAAAATCTGTAAGATGATTCATCAGGCGAAGAGATCTAAGCAGAGAATTATTTGGGAAAATTCTCGTTTCCCCAATGAACACAATGAGGCTGAAAAGTCCTTTTTTCAAGGAATTGCAATGGAGTTCGCAGAAGAATTGCAAATTCTAGAGGAAGGGTATAAAAAAATGGGTGTTAGTTGATGGACTATCTGCTCAGATGTACAGAACCTTAGTAGATAATATTTACTAAGGTTTTTTCTTTTTATTTAAGAAATGTGTAATAATAATTATATGAATAAAACACAGCCACTTGCTGATCGAATGCGACCGCAGACATTGTCTGAGTTTGTGGGGCAGAAACATCTTGTTGGCAAAGAAAAAAATCAGAAGAAAATTCTAGAGGATTTGATTGCAAAAGATCAGATTCCGTCGATGATCCTCTGGGGACCACCAGGGACAGGGAAGACGACACTTGCACGCATCATTGCCAATGAGACGGACGCACATTTTGTTCAGCTCTCAGCGATCAACGCGGGCGTGAAAGATATCCGTGCTGCAGTAGAAGAAGCGGAAGGTTATGCGCGACTTGGCACCAAGACGATCCTTTTTATTGATGAGGTGCATCGATTCAATAAGGCGCAACAGGATGCTTTTTTGCCCTGTGTCGAAGATGGGACGATCACACTTATTGGTGCGACTACAGAAAATCCGAGTTTTGAAGTGAATAGTGCTCTCCTTTCTCGTTGTCGTACTTTTGTTTTGGAATCTCTCAGTGAGGAGGATATTGCACAGGTTATTGACGCTGCGCTCAAAGATAAAGAAAAGGGCTTTGGTGGACAAAAAATCGTGATCAATAAAGAAGCCAAAAAATATCTTAGTGCGATGGCCAATGGTGATGCACGGACTGCGCTTAATGCTCTGGAAGTTGCTGTGCAACTTACCACGTCGCTTGCGAGCGACGTGGGAAGCCACGAAAAAAGAAAAATCTCAAAGGAACATATTGAGCAGGCACTACAAAGATCAAATCTTCTCTATGATCGTGCTGGCGAGGAACATTATAATCTGATCTCAGCGCTGCACAAATCGATGCGTGGTTCTGACGCAGATGCTTCCCTCTATTATCTCACTCGTATTCTTGAAGGTGGAGAAGATCCGCTGTATGTTGCGCGACGTGTTGTTCGTTTTGCCAGTGAAGATATCGGAATCGCAAACTCTTTTGCACTGCCACAAGCAACGGCGGCATACGATGCTTGTCGCTTTATCGGGATGCCAGAATGTGGTGTCAATCTCGCGCAGGCTGTCGTGTATATGGCGAAAAGTAAAAAAAGTATTGCAGTCTATGATGGATACACACATGCACAACAAGACGTTAGAGATTTGGGAAATCTACCTGTGCCACTACATTTGAGAAACGCACCAACAAAGCTCATGAAAGAACTTGATTATGGTAAAGATTATAAATATACGCCAAAAGCTGGTGAGGAAGAAAATGAAGAACAAGAATTTATGCCAGAAAAGCTAAAAGGAAAGAAATATTTGTAAAATATTTAATGATAAATAACAAATTATGCGTCATATAGGATCAAAAAGTGAAAAGTGGTTAGTGGATGCAGAAATACACACTCTTGAGGACCTCAAGAAAGTAGGCGTTGATGATGTGATGAAGCGTTTAAAGCTACTCGGTTACGAGCCAGACGAGAATATGCGTTATGCACTGACAGGTGCTCTTATGAACAAAGATTGGCGTGATCCTGCTGTGAAAAATGCTGTTAATGAGAAATAATATTCACTAATGCGTTTACAAACAAAAATTCCGCCACCAGTTTATATGCTTCTCTTTGGGTTTATGATGTTTGGTGTGAGTTATTTTGTTCCTCTTGTGAAATTTGATAGCGATATTTTGCGTGTGATCGGTATAGGTCTCATTGGTTTGGCAATTCTTTTTGATCTGTGGTCGATCACATTGTTTTTCATGCACAAAACGACAGTAAATCCATTGACGCCACATAATACAGAGCAGTTTGTCACAAAAGGATTGTACCGTTATACGAGGAATCCAATGTATGTGGGATTGCTTGTGATGTTGACTGGGTGGACTTTTTATCTCGGTAGTTTGTCACCTCTTTTTCTCTTGCCATTATTTGTGTGGATCATCACATGGTCGCAGATCATTCCAGAGGAAAAAATTCTTCGAAAGAAATTCGGTGTTGATTATGAAGATTATATGAAAAAAACACCGCAGTGGTTGTGGTAAATCTAGTAATAGGATTTCGTTCTCAATGAGATGATTAGAGGTCTCTATTTTATCTGAACAAAATAAAAAACCAACGGGCAGAATTTACTCTGTGCGTTGGTTGGAATCTTTAAATAGGGTAGGATTCACCTGAGGTCAAGAAGTGCTTCTTCTTGCATCTGTTCTATTGCTTTTTGAAGGGACTCTCGAAATGCTATTTGATCTGGCGTTTGAGCTGGCATATTGAGCATTGATTCAAATCCCGAATCAAGTCCAGCTTGCCTTGAACGTCGAGATGAATTTTTGAGGCATTGTTCTTCGATTTCAGAATTGACGAAACCATCTTTTTTATTACCTTTTAGCATTCTTAGTTTCACTGTGGATCTCCTGCAATGTGCGGTGACAGATCATGAAATGATCATTGTGAATTTACCAGTTTCACCGTGGTAGGTGAATCCAAGTTGTTCATAGATCGCGCGTGCCCGTTCCCGCGAACTATTGCTTGTGAGGCGGAGTTTAGTTATGCCTTCGCGTCGTGCAATGTCGCATGTGAGTTTGAGCATTTTTGAAAAAAGACCGTGTCCTTCATAATCTTCAAGGATACACACATCCTCAATATTACCAAAACATCCGTTTGGCTGAATTGATGGGATAAGTGTTACCATACCAACTATGAGACCAGACTGTTCATCAAAAGCAGTGATCAAAGAGCTATTTCTCAGGACTCTTTGGAGGCCTTTTCTTGAAAGTGTCTTTTGAGGGTCGTTGGTGAGTCTTTGAAGAAGAATGCTCAGTTGGGTAAGATCTGCTTCTACGGCAATATTTTCGCCAATACCGATATGATTCATGAGTGTACTCCTTATGTTTTGTTGAAAAAATAACTGCGAACCAATCATAACTCTGTGAGAGAAAATGTCAAATAGAGTGCGATTGCTCTTGTGGTAAAAATACGCAATAATGAAGATAGCAAAACGATAAATATGAAAAACTAAGGAAGGCAAAAATATCTGATCGCAGGATTTGTTTTCATATTTGTTTTGTTGAGGAAATCATCGTGCCAGAGGCGTATCCGCCTGAGACGCAGTCAATACAAATACCGAATGAATGTGGGTTTTATGGTTGTGTGATCACAGATTGTAATGGCGAGGTTTGTGTCATTAGAATTTTTATCATATATCGAAAAGGTATGTATAGATAGTGAGAATGATAATGTTGAAACTGTATTAGGGCCATAAGATGTACAGTTATACAAATATTAATTTGAAGGGAAATTGGGGAGAGAATCTTTCTCTGAAACAATATAAACAGGAATGAATTACAGTTATTAATCTACAAAAAATAAAAATGTCAACTTTACAAAAAACAATTATCTATTTTGGGGTTCTTATACTAATAGCTGTGACAGTCGGGTCGTATTTGTTGCAGTCAATTAGTACTTCATTTATAGATGTTAAAGAGAGTATGACATTTGAAGATTGTGAGGCTGCGGGTGGTGTGACGTCATTATTATATCCGCGAAATTGTCAGACAATTGGTGGGCGTATTTTTGTCGAATCACCTCGTGATGTAAAAAAAGACGGAGATGACTCAGATGCTCTTTATCCACGAACGTGCGTTATGCGTGGCTGTAACAATGAATATTGTATGGATGAAGAGGCTCCATTGATAGATACGTCGATCTGTATAGCAAGACCGGAGCGTGTGTGCTATGAAAAGGCGAAATGTGATGTGCAGAGTGATGGGCAGTGTGGATGGGAAGAAACAAGACTATTCCTTGACTGTCTTGTGCAAAAAAAGAGTCTTACAAGAGAATTACCGCAGTCATCGCCGCTAGTAGATAAAGAATGTGAAGAATGGTTTGATGGATGTATGGTGTGCAATGCTGAGAATGTTGGTGATAATAGTGCATGTCCTGGGTCGCACTGTAGCGAAGAATTATTGAAGAATGCAACGTGTCGCAAGTTTTAGTACAATTCCTTGTGGAAAAGTCTTTTTAGGATATATAATGGATAATAAAAATATTGGAGATCTATAAGAAAATACATATGACATACACACCAAATTCAAATAATATTTCACAGCAGACACTTTTTGATGAGGTATTACGTCGTGCGCATGAGGAGGGTATTACATCGCAGGTGGAGTATGACGCACTTATTGATGAATTATTACAAGAAAAAGAATCTCGGGGTGAAATGGGTCCTGATGAGGATAGTGAACAATTACGCGCTGATCTCGTGATGCATTGGGGCGACGTGCAACGATCTTTGGATCATTAATGGAAATACATTTACAAATAATGATCGCACCTATGAAAGTGCATTTTTATTAGAAAAAACTGCTAGCACTTTTGTGCCGGCAGTATAGGTTTGGATCATTTCGGAAGTACGATGTTTGTCCGAATAAGGTCACCGTCACGGATACAATTCAGGATCGATATACGGTGATGTGTTTGTGGAAAGCAAAGATCACATTGGAAAGTTGCATCTGACGGCAAAATGAATTCATCGAGAGGCAGATTATTCATGTCTGCTAGGTAAGCAACGAATATTCCGTGCCATACATTTTCAAGGTCAATTTTATAACGAACTGTCCATTTTTCTTCTTTTTCAATTTCAACATATTTTCCAAGAAAGTAATCTGGATCTCCGCAAAGATAGTCTCTGTCGACAGCCCAATGAGCTAGTCGTTGACCTTCTTTGGATGTTTGTAATACCCCAGTTTCTTCATTTGTAGACATAGTATTTCTCCTATTGTGCGTGAGAATAATAAATACTTCAAGTTGTGAAAGAAGTACTGTATGATAGCCATAGAAGGAAAAGTAAGTCAAATAAGAGAAAGAATTTATGTCGCAGCATTATAAGGCGAAACGTCTTCACAATATCTATGATCCATCATCGTATGGATCATATACTTTGTCACGATCAAAAATCTGGGAATTCCTTGATTGTCCACGTTGTTTTTATCTTGATCGTCGTTTTGGCGTTGGACGGCCACTAGGATTCCAAACAGACCTTAATGCAACAGTCGATCTTTTATTGCGGAAAGAATTTAATATTCAGCGTACTGCTGAGACGGAACAACCATTGATGGAATCTTATGGGCTATCGGGACTTGCACCCTTTGATCATGTAAAATTAAATGGATGGCAAGAAGATCATCGAGAAATAGAATATTATCATCCGCAGACGAATTTGGTCATCACTGGAACAGTTGACGATCTTTGGAGTGATGAAGATGGTAATGTCTTGGTTATTGATTACAAAGCGTCATCGCAAGAGGATGATGGCAATTCTGGTGCGCGGTGGAAGATTGGTTACAAAAAACAAATGGAAACGTATCAGTGGCTTTTGCGCAATAATGGATTGCAGGTATCCGATACAGGATATTTTGTTTATTGTAAAGGCCAGAAGGATGCAGTGGCATTTGATGGAAAATTGGAGTTTGATATAAAGGTTGTTCCTTATACAGGGGATACGAGTTGGGTCGATCAAATATTGGAAGACATCAAAGATTGTCTTGATCGCAGTATGAGTCCATCTGCTGACCTAGAATGTGATTTTTGTGCTTATCGTAAGAAAGCATTCGATGTTTTAGATGTTGATGAATTATGAGAATAATTATGTTGTATGTGCAATAACTTAATCAATGAGAATTAAAAAAAGTGAGAAGTGATGATACTAAAAAATAGTGTTACAATACATTTATGAAAATTGATCTAAAAAAAATGATCAAGGGAGCAGCTTTGATCGGTGTATTTGCATATTTAACGCCTCTCGTTGTTACAATGGCACTTGGGATCTTTGGGCTTGGTGGGACAAGTATTGCAGCACGTGTTGCAATCACGATCTTGCCGATTGTTATGGGTATTGCTGCCTACTTGGTGACAAAAAGTGATGATGTACCAAATGACATGAAAGAAAGAGTGCAATACTTTGCTGGTGTCGTAATCGTTCTTTTTCTTTTTGATTTTATTATCATGAAACTTCTTTTGCCATTCCGATCGATCATTGAAAGTTGGGAAGGACAGATTGGTTATGTCATGATATTGATCGTTTTTGGATTTGTACTGTGGAAGAGAAGATAAAAACGGTCAATGAAGAAGTGTTATTGTGACAGTTTATCTGTGGATAATAATGACATCGTCAGTGCTTTCTGATGTATAATAAAATGTTAAATTTTACAGTATTAAGATCAAAGAAAGAGAATTACAAAATATAATATTGTGATCATATGGAAAAGGAGAGAGAAAAAAAGGAAGGGAAATTATTTAAAAAAACATCGATTGCAGTTATTGGTGTGATTGCGCTAATTTATTTGATGAATCCAGGTTGGGGCGTCTTTGAATTTTTGCCAGACAATTTGCCAATCGTTGGCAATCTCGATGAAGCAGGTGCAACAGCGCTACTTTTGTCATCACTTGCGTATTATGGGATCAATATCCATAGTGTTTTTAAGCCCGAAGAGAAAGAAGTGTTAAAAGAAAAAAATGGTAACGAAAATGGATAAAATAATTGGGTGGATCGGTGCATTCCTCATTGTATTGGCCTATTTTTTGTTGACCTTTGAGTTTGTCATATCACATGACATCCTCTATAACATGCTAAACCTCATCGGCGCATCACTGATGGCATACCGCGTCTGGGTCGACCGCAACTTCTCCAATCTCGCCCTTGAGATTGTCTTCATCACTATCGCACTCTTCGCACTTGCAAAAGTCTTTTTCTAAAAATGATCTTGATATTGCTACACTCCTATACTTCGAAACATGGGAGTGTCGTGTAATCGTTATTCATCAATAAAAAACCACCAACACTTTCATTGTTATGAATGTATGGTGGCAGACTAGATGGGTGAAATTCTCGAGTTTTCTCTTGGTTATCAATCTTGGGAGAGCGGGTCGATACGCCGTCCGCTATGACGGTCACGAGGCAGGGGGCGAATGTTCATACTTTCAATGCTTCTTCGGACATTATCATGCACTCTGCGTGCATTACTCTGTGCTTGTTGTGCAAATGTTCTATCCTCAGCATCTTCTCTCAGTCGTCGTGCGGCCTCTACCAGCTCTCGAAGTTCACAAATCTCACTGTGTATCATTGCAAGTCGGTCATTCATTTGTTCGAAGAGCTCATTAACTCCTTTGGTAGAAGCTGATGT
>JAUVJK010000017.1 GCA_030592425.1 Candidatus Moraniibacteriota bacterium | reverse complement strand
TGGCGCATACTGGCGTGGTGATGAAAATCGCGAACAATTGCAACGCATCTACGGTGTAGCATTCGAAAAGCCAGAAGATCTCATTGCTTACAAGAAACAGTTACTAGAAGCAGCAAAACGCGACCATCGAAAACTCGGCAAAGAACTTGATCTTTTTACATTCTCAGAGCTTGTTGGACCAGGTCTACCGCTCTGGACGCCAAAAGGAACACTCCTAAGAACACTTGTCGATGACTACGTCTGGACATTACGCAAAGAAAAAGGCTATGAAAAAGTTGCTATTCCCCACATCACCAAAAAGGCACTCTACGAAAAATCTGGTCATTGGGATAAATTTTCCGATGAACTCTTCGTTGTACAATCACGTGAAGACAAAGAGTATGCCCTCAAACCAATGAATTGTCCCCACCATACACAGATCTTTGATGCAAAAATGCGCAGTTGGCGTGATATGCCACAGCGCTATGCTGAAACAACAATGGTCTACCGTGATGAACAATCTGGTGAACTTGGTGGCCTCACGCGTGTTCTCTCAATCACACAAGATGATGCACATGTTTTTTGTCGCGAAAACCAGATCAAAGAAGAATTTTTTGCCATCTGGGACATCATCGATACATTCTACACGACCTTTGGATTTGAATTCAAAAAGATCTCCCTCTCCTTCCATGACCCCAAAACGATGGAAAAGTATCTCGGCACAGAAGAAATCTGGAAGAAAGCAGAATCCATACTTGAAGAAATTGCAAAAGAGCGTGGTGTCGACGCATCGATCGATATCGGCGAAGCAGCGCTTTACGGACCAAAAGTAGACTTCATTGCTACTGATTCCCTCGGACGTGAACACCAAGTCGCAACGATCCAACTCGATCTCAATCTCCCAAAACAATTTGATCTCACATGCATCAATGAGAAAGGCGAAAAAGAACAAGTCGTCATGATCCATGCAGCGATCACAGGCTCGATCGAACGATTCCTCGCTGTGATCATCGAACACTACGCTGGAGCATTCCCACTCTGGCTCTCCCCCGTCCAAGCAGTCATTATCCCTATCTCTGATAAGTTCAATGACTACGGAGAAAAAGTCCGTAAAGAACTCACTGACGCAGGTCTGCGCGTTGAGATCGATACCGATAGTGAAACGCTTGGCAAACGTATCCGCGAAGCACAAAAGCAAAAAGTACCATACATGCTCGTCGTCGGAGAAAAAGAAGTCGATGCCGGCACAGTAGCCGTCCGCACCCGCGCTGGAGAAGACGAAGGCGCAATTGATCTTACTACATTTACAGAAAGGCTCGTAAAAGAAGTCGAGGAGAAGAAATAAACACAATTCAATAATGCGTATAATATATACATTAATTTAGATTATAACCAGTTAGACAAAAATTTTATTTGATAACATGAAAAAAATCTTATTTATTTGTTCAGGTAATGTTGGGAGAAGCCAAATAGCTGAAGCATTTTATAATGATTTTACGGAGTCTCACAATGCTCTAAGCGCAGGAATTGACAAGAATACTCCTGCAAAATATCCTAAAATACCAGATGGGATATGTAAAATCATGACAGAAGAAAATCTTGACTTAAGCCAGCAAAAAGTTAAATTGATCAATAAATATTTAACTGGAAAAGCTGAACGGATTTTTGTCATGTGCAAAAAAGAAAGTTGTCCTGATTTTCTGATTGAATCGAATAAAGTTACTTATTGGGATATTGAAGATCCTTACCAAATGAAATTTACTGATATGAGAAAAATTAGAGATCAAATAAAAGTAAAAGTTAAATCTATTATTTAATTTTCAAACATTGCGTTATACTGTAATGCTATTTGCGCCTTCGTTACTCATATAAACTTTTTTCTTTATTAAAGATCATGAGCAAAACTACATATATATGCATAGATTTTCAAAAAGACTTTTTCTCAGAGAATGGGAAAGCTTATAAATTGCGTCCGAGTGTAGATTTTGTGAAAAAATTGCAAAATTAAGTCTAAGAAATTAAAAACTGAATTTAAATATATATTAAAAGGGGTAATTAAATATAACTTTTCTATGACAACAAAATTAGCATTAAATATAAAATTTGAGCAAGCCGTACGCCTCATGGCAGAGCATTTCCCTCTTTCTGATGAAACAAGTAGAAAGCCACGACTTTTTCATATTATTCGTGTTGGCACATACCTTTATGAGAATGATTATTCTGATAACATTGTTATTGCAGGAGTGCTCCACGATGCACTTGAATGGTCAACAATCACAGAAGAGATGCTCAGAAAAGATTATGGCGATACCGTTGTTGAACTGATCAAAACCAATACAAAAGATGATTCGATCAAGATTGGGAAAGAAAAAACAGATGAATTGATCAAGCGCTGTACTGCACATTCTGAAGATGCTCTCATCGTCAAGACAGCTGACATCCTTGATAGCTTCAAGTGGTATTCCAGTCAAAATAATGAGGGAGAATTGGAATATTGTATGAACAACGCTATTGCGATCACAAAATACAAACCAAAACATTACACCGATAAAATTTTCACAAAACTATCACCATGGATGAAGAAGTGCCAGTAATAAAATTTTTGACTACAAAGAGAAGTTTATACGCACTACTCGTTATTTTTTCTTTGTTGGTTATTTCCTTCATTCTTCAGGGAGCCGATATTTTGCCATTCAATATCTTTCCACTGATCGCATTTCTTGGACTGCTCTTTTTAACCCTTGGTGGCTATCTGATCTTTCTTGCACGAAGAGAGAATGGAAGATTGAAATATCTCCTTATGATCACTGGCATCAGCGCAATCGCACCCTTTCTAGGATCGATCCTACACAATCTTTTCTACGCACTTGCACTCACTTTTCCATCATTCTCTATCCTCTTTGAAGCTCTCCACGTAACATTCTTTCTCATTGCACTTCTCATTGCCCCTCCAGTGTTCATCATTTGCACGATCTATAGTCTCATCCTTCTCCATCAGAAAAAGCAATAAACAAAGAAAAAAGGTATCAGCTATTCAGCCAATACCTCTACTTTTTAAATACTTTTTGTGAGCTTCAACTTAGAACCTTGTACAAATTTATTTAACAGAATTCTCCATCGATGTTTTTCTGGCTCTCGACATTGATGTGATGTCAATCTGATGTCTACCTCAAATTTCTTTGCCAATTTTTCCGCAAGCTTCCGACCAAGGTCCAAATATGCCTGCCCAAAGATGCACATACTCCATTCTTTAGTATCACTGTCTTTCGCATCAGCAAATGATAGTTGTGCAATGAGCACAGGAAGTGCCTCTCTCTCAGGTGAACTCCACAGTAGAACAAAAGGCCTTATTATGGGTGGAGGCGCCCACAAAATCCCAAGAGAATCCTCTTGTCGGACTATGGTCAATGCTCGACCACGAGAATCTGCGGGGAAATAGTCATTTTCCAATAACCACGCAACGATCTTTACCGGCAAATTATCCGATGATCCATCAAATGCAACAGTTCGTTTCATCCAAATACTCCCATTATGGCAATCGGATAGAATATAGCATAGACAAGAACACTGAAGATGCCACCAGCTACTGAAAAAATAATAACGAATGTTTTATATGACAGCGAGTATGTCATACCGTGTTCGTCAGTCCAGTTAACATCCTCTCCAAATGCACATCTCCTAACACTAAGATATGCGATCGTTATGAGACATGATAGTATACTGCAGCCTACGATGATCCCTAGATACACCATGATTGATCCTCCACAATAGTGGTAATTGTTAATGAAATTTCTGCGCAATTTTACGCAGATTCAAAAATAACATGTTAAAATCATCCTGTCTACATAGCAAAGATATTATCATCTATCTCTTCTTCCAAAAAGCTCCTTTCTAGCGTACACTGCATGTATGTCAAAAAATATATATAATATCAATTCCATCGACAAATCCATTGTTGTCATTGGGCCGACATCTTCTGGAAAATCGGATTTTGCGATTGCCCTCGCGAAAGATTACGATGGTGAAGTGATCTCTGCTGATTCACGACAAATTTATCGTGGCATGGATATTGGCAGTGGCAAAGAATCTGGGAAGATCACCTTTAGCAAAAGTCGTGGAAAAATTACCGCTGAAGCCTATCTGTCTGGCAGTATCCCACACTATATGATCGATATCGTATCACCAAATACAGACTATAATGTTGCAAAATTCACCAAGAAAGCAAAGCAGATCCAAAATGATATCATAGCGCGCAATAAAATTCCCATCATTTGTGGTGGTACAGGTTTCTGGGCACAATCACTGATCGAGGATCGCAATTTTCCACACGTTGCACCGGACTCGTTGTTACGTAGCATGCTACGTAACAAGACAACGGAAAAACTCTTTCACGACTTACAAAAAAGCGATCCAACACGTGCCTGTACGATCGACCCACACAATCGCGTTCATTTGATCCGTGCGATAGAAATTGCGACAAAACTTGGTACTGTGCCTATAATTGAACCCGTAAACTACCAACAGATTTCTGATCACTATCTCATCATAGCGATCGATCATCCCAAAGAAAAACTTCACAAACGTATCGAGAAGCGCCTCCACAAACGGATTGATGCAGGCATGCTCGATGAAGTTGCAGTTCTCCACAAAAAGCATCGTGTCAGCTGGACGAGACTTGAAAGTTTTGGCCTCGAGTACAAATGGTGTGCACTCTATCTCCAAGGAAAAGTATCGCGAGAGGAGATGGAAGAATCACTACTGTGTGAAAGCAGACAGTATGCCAAACGACAAATGACATGGCTCCGTCGCTGGAAGCGCATGGGCGCACAAATTCACTGGATCACAACGCTTCGTGAAGCGCGAAAATTGACCCGTAATTTTTTACGCTAACTGAACTCCTTCGCCCATCAGGGGAGAAGGTTGGGATGAGGGGTGTAATAGGTATATGAAAAAAAGAAATACCAAAATAGCGAGAAAATTAAGAAGTACCCAAACACCTCAAGAAGCAAAAGTATGGGCACGCTTACGCAATCGTCAATTCCACGATTTAAAATTCCGTCGGCAACATGTGATCAATAACTATATCGTAGACTTTATTTGTCTTGAAAAGAAACTTATTATAGAAATTGACGGGTGGCAGCATAAGGAAGAATTTTCTGGAATAAAAGAGGAGAAACGAACGCTTTTTCTTCAAGAGCTTGATTATGTCATACTAAGGTTCTGGAATAATGACATTGATCAAAATATCGAAGGAATATTCTCAAAGATTGATGAGGCATTTAACAAACTTTAACCCTCACCCCATCCCTCTCCGACACGGAGAGGGGGAACAAAAAATATGTTAAAAAAAATAGCTCTCTGGAGCCTGATCGCTTTTCTCTCATTCTTTGCTTTTATTGCGATCTTGATCCTTTTTCATTACAATGATCGATCTTCTGATGCAAAGGACTGCGCCGTCGTCTTTGGCGCTGCTGTATGGGGCGTCGACACACCTTCACACGCTCTCCGTGACCGCACAATGAGCGCCGTAGAGCTTTATCATGATAATAGAGTACAATGTATCGTTCTCTCTGGTGGAGCCTCTACTTACGGAGCGCATGAGGTCGCCGTCATGCAACAGATTGTCCTCGATAATGACGTACCAAATGATACACTCATTCTTGATCACGATGGTTATAATACGCGCGCTACTATTGCAAATCTCGATCCAACATTATCCTATATCCTTGTTTCCAATGACTTTCACCTTGCACGTATCAACCTCTTTGCAAAACGTTTCGATCTTCCAGACTACTCCCTTCACACTTCAGAATATCTCAATGGTCGCTATCACAAAGAACTACAATTTTTCCTCCGAGAAATGATCGCGATTCCCTACTATTTTTTCAACTTAGATCGCTACCTATAACATCAAATGGTCGCTGAGAATAAAAAAGTACGTCTAATGATTTAAACGCACTGAAAAACTTTATATATTATTTAATGTGGTTTTACAGGTATGCAATCCTGACAAAACATATGCCCGAGATTCTCAAGAAAACTCCAACACGTCTGATCAAATAAACTGATCGGTAGATGATCTTCACTCTTCGCAACACCCGAAAATGACCCAATGATATTCAGTTCACTATGATTGCCAACACAGATGCCACGTGGATCAAAACATTTTCCTGATATAGTTTTGATTTTATTACACATTATCTTTACCTCATTTCATTGTTAAATAACAAAAAACCGCCAATGGCGGTTTCATCACAAAACTTTTGAAAAAATGCTCAGTTGTACATATTTTAGTCTCATCACAGATATTATACACCCATTCTTACCATACAACAATCTACTCACATATTCCTTCAAAAAGAATTTCTGCTAATACTTTATTTGCTTCACATTCATTGGAAAATGTTTTCTCAACAGCTGGACATGGTGCTTTGATGCATTGTACATCAATAGCAGCACATACCGGCGCATAGATCTCCGCACACACGACATCTCCGCCTGCATCACTATCGATAATATCATTCTCTAATGGACAGGCTTCAAATTCACAATCTGGTCCACTACGACCAACAAACGTAACACCGTCTGGACACATTCTTGCTTCCATTGTACACGCGCCAATTCCGCCCCCAATAGCATCATCGTCTACTGGTGGTACAATTCCAATTGGAGTCTCCTCACCAACCCCTGGACACGGTGTAAACTCACAACTCGGTGGCATTCTCCCTACGCTCGACCCATCTGGACAAATCTTCGCTTCCATTGTACACATAACATCATCATCTCCATACGGCGGAGCTGTAGGTTCCTCAAACAATAAACGATTATTCATCGCAAACATAAGAGAGATGATCAATCCCATTACAAGGATCAAGAGAATAACAACAATCGGTTTTTCATTTTTGTCAGTAAACATAGTGTAATTTTTATTTTTATTAATCACAGATATATTTATTCTACTACTGCAATTTTTTCTTCAACAATTTCATCACCATCTGAGGATTTTCATTTCCCTTATTTGTCCTCCGCCAGAGGCGGATCTGCTTATCTCTTTGCTATTTCAGTTTTTCTTTTAACATTTTCATTACCATCTGAGGATTCGCACTGCCTTTACTTACTGACATTACTTGCCCCATCAGATATTTTATCGCCTTATCCTTTCCTGCCTTATAATCTGCAACCGACTGCTCATTTGCAGCAAGAACATCATCAACATGTTTTTCGATCGCTCCCGTATCTGATATCTGTTCAAGACCCTTTTCATCAATAATATGTGATGGATCACCACCCGTGTCATACATCTCCAAAAGCACAGTCTGTGCAGCCGAAGAATTAACTGCACCATCAGCGATCAAACCTACCAATTCTGCGAAATTCTCTGGTGTGATCTTTACATCCTCGATCTTTTCATGTTTCTCTACAAGATGCTTTTGTAATTCACTTACCATATAATTCGCAGCGATCTTTGTCGCTTTTGCAACATCAGTTTCCATTTCTTTCGCACGATTTTTACAGACAAGTTCCGCGACAACTTTTTCAAAGTAGTGTGCCGTCTTTTTATCAGCAATAATCACGTCAAGATTTTCATCACTCACACCAAATTCTTTCTTAAAACGTGTACGCTTTGCATCTGGTAATTCTGGAAGTGTTCGTTTGAGTTCATCAATATATTTCTCAGAGAAGATCATTGGTGGAATATCAGGATCTGGGAAATAACGATAATCATGAGCATCTTCTTTCAATCGCTGTGAGATCGTCTTTTTCTGCCCATCGTCCCATCCACGTGTTTCTTGTGCAATCTTTCCACCATCATTCAAAACTGCTGTTTGTCGTTTGATCTCATATTCAGCAGCACGTTCTACGCTACGGAAAGAACCGATATTCTTCACTTCTACCTTAGTTCCACTCAGAGGATCTTCCCCATCTTTATAGAGAGAAATATTTACTTCACATCGCATTTGTCCTTTTTCAATATCTGCATCAGCAATTTCGATATACCGAAAGATCTGTTGCAATTTCTGACAAAATGCCCGCGCCTGTGCACCACTGACAAGATCTGGCTCAGAGACAAGCTCCATAAGTGGTATACCTGCACGATTGAGATCAACAAGTGTATGATCAGATCCTGTTGGATGTGTTGACTTACCAGTATCTTCCTCCATGTGAATACGTGTGATCCCGATTTTCTCACCATTGATCTCAATCTCTCCCTTTCCGCAAAGTGGCTGATCAAATTGTGAGATCTGATAGCCCTTTGGAAGATCAGGATAAAAATAATTCTTGCGATCAAACTTACTTTTGCGCGCAATTTCACACCCCAGAGCAATACCAGCCCTTTGTACGAAACGAATTGCTTCTTTATTTGGCACAGGCAGACTACCAGGCTCCGCTGTTACAACAGGATCAATAGAAATATTTGGAGCATTTTCTGTACCGAGCTTATTTGATACAGATGTGAACATTTTTGATTCTGTTTTGAGTTCTACATGAATCTCCATGCCGATCGTTACATTGTATTTTGCCATAGTATTTTCTAAATATTATCTCTATTATGCATTATTACTAGTAATTTGAGCCATGATCACGTCAATTTGTTTTTGCGCATCTTCTGCAGAACCATTATTATCTACAATGAAATCAGCCTCTTCCATAAGAAGTGGTACATCTTTATCAGCTGGACGCAGATGATCCTTTTTGAAATCATCAAAAGATTTCATCTGATCATCAATTTTTTCATTTCGCTGGATCATACGACGATAACGTGTCTCCATCTCTGCATCTACATAAAGGAAAAAAAAGTTTTCTAATGTACGCAAATGATCCAATTCATCCTTTTTACGAATTCCTTCAAAAACAACAACTGCACTTTCATCTTTTGCAATATCAGCTAAGAGTGCCCGTGACAAGACAGCACCTCCAAATGTATGTCGCAGAGACTCTGCCAAAATTGCAAGGTTTTTCCGATCATATTCAAGAGAAAGTCGCTCCAAAATATCCTGCAAGATCTTTGAATAACGCATTTGTGTGGCACTATATTTATCAACGGCATACTGTGTCACAGTCCCTTTACCAGCACCAAGTGTCCCTGCAATGCCAATTACTATTTTTTTATCATTCATATTTTTGTTTCGATACGAATTAACCATAGTACTATAATAAAACTATTCCTTTTCTAAGACAACAAAAGAAAATGCAAACTCACTATTATGATGATCTTCACGCGAGATCTCTTTTGAGAATAATGCTTTGTACTCTGGAAAAAAGACATCTGCATCAGAATCCTCCGCATCCACCAATGTCAAATAAAGACGATCAGCGTATTCCAGTGCCTGCGCGTAAACTGAAGCTCCACCAAGTACAAAGATGTCTTCTTTTTCATTTTTCGCTACGATGTAGGCATCTTCAAATGAGTGTGCAACAATAACTCCTTCTGCATCAAAATGCTCATCAGATCGCGACAATACGATATTTGTGCGTCCAGGAAGTGGCCGTGCAAAGTCTGGCAATGATTCATACGTTGTTCGCCCCATGATAACAGGGTGACCTGATGTCATTTTTTTGAAATATGCAAGATCTTCTGGAATATGCCACAAGAGGCTATTCTTTTTCCCCAGTTCACGATTTTTGCCGATGGCAGCAATAATATTGATCATTCTTTCTTCATGTTATGTTTTCTTTTCACTCTTTTGTTTCTTCACATACTCTTTCCATTCTTTGCTACTCTTTCCACCAACAACAGCTAATTTTGCCTTGATCATTGCATGTGATTCATATCCTTCCAATGTAATGTGTTCTGGTCGAAAATCATCAATATCTTTTACATCATCGCTGATCGTAATCGTTGGTAGTGGTAGCGGCTCACGTGTCAATTGTTCTTTTACCTGATCAATGTGATTATCATAGATATGTACATCACCAAATGTATGGATGAACTCACCTGGTTCACGACCCAAAACTTTTGCAACAAGTGCCGTAAGCAATGCATAACTCGCAATATTAAATGGCACACCAAGAAAAATATCCGCACTTCGTTGGTACAATTGACAACAAACTTTTTCTTTTTGAATACTAAGCTGATACATATTATGACAAATCGGAAAACGCAGTGATTCTTCTGGTAGCGCCATGTCATAGAGATATTCTGGGTTCCATGAATTCACGATCGCATTGTGACAATTTGGATCTTTCCGTAACTCTTCGATTGCCCATTTAAGTTGATCAACACCACGTCCATCTTTTGCTGGCCAGCGTCGCCATGCCTGACCATAAATATTTTTGAGTTCCCCATGTTCTTTCGAAAAATCATCATCATTGATCAGTTTTTCAACAAATATTTCTTTCGTCATTTCAGAGACATCTCCTGCATCGATCTTCTCACGGTAAATACGATAAGGATAATCATCCCAAATATGCACACCTTTTTTTGCGAGATATGCAACATTTGATTGTCCTGACCAAAACCAGTATAGCTCTTCCAATACACCTTTCCAATACACCTTTTTCGTTGTCAACAATGGAAATCCTTCGGAAAGATCCCATCGCATTTGCCGACCAAAGACGCTGTGTGTCACATCTCCCGTTCCCTGATCTTCTTGTCGCGTACTATCTACAAGAATATCACGCATCAGATCTAAATATTGTTGTTCTGGATGTTTCTGCGTTGTCATAAAGAAATATTATAATAATTAGTTATTTCTTCGGTGGTTCTAAATTCTTTTCCCAGTTATCTCCTGTAAAACGACCTTTCTCATCATAATTATGTCCTACTAGTGATGTCAATTTTGAAAATGTCAGCTGTGCAATTGGCATACCAGGACGCAAAATGATCGGAATAATATTAAAGTTTGCCAATTCTAATGTGATATGCAAAAAATGACCTGGGTTGATGATCCCCGCAGTATTGTGCACGACAAGACCAATACGTGCAAGAGAACTCTTTCCAGAGATCTGAATCAAATATTTATCGGATCCAACAAAATCCTTCAGTGTACCTAAAACGGTCGTTCGCGGATGGAGAACAAATTCATCGCCATCATCAACTGTGATCTCTCGCATCTTTGGATAAACGCCTTTCACAGGATCAATCGCCTGAATCTGATGTGGATCAGTGACACTAAACTTTTTCCCCAATATCACATCATAACTCGCTGGTTGCAATCGCTCCAGATCAAAATCTTTAATAACGATATCACTAGCCTCAACTGCTTTTTTAATGTCTACATCTGAAAGAAACATGGTATTTATTATTAATGAATCACAAAGATCTTATCTGTACCATAGTATTCTGGCCAATGTGCATTGTAATGCTCAAACATGCGTTCCAATCGATCTTGTGGCAGCTCCTCGACATCTAGCTCATTCATCAGAGCACGTAGGAGTTCCTTTTCTTCTAGTGCATCACTTTCACTTTCGATCACACGTTCAAACTCTGCAAGGTAACCATAACCTGCATTTTTATCAATACAGACTGTTGCATTTTTGTAACTATATTCTTCACGTTCACGTGACCATTTTGCTTGATATTCACAATCTGCATCAAGTAATTTCTGATCAAGTTCATCCAATGTTAACTGTGGTGTCTCTACTTCATATTCGATGCGAGCCGTGCCATTTGAACTTGTTGTGTCATCAATGGATGCTTTGATCACAAAGAGAATCGTATCATCTTGTTGTCGCGTTCGTATCGACAGGTCTTTTCCATCTTCGAGGATATACAAAAAACGCTCATGTGAATCCTCTGGCACATATGGCGAAACGATCTTATAAAGCTTCGCATGATCACCACCAACAAAATAATGATTCAATTGTTTACTCGTACTGGTCTGTTTATACGCAGAATCGCTTTCTTTCATTTTCTTCTTGAGAGAATCAACATTTTTCTTTTCCCCAAGTAGTGATTTGATCTCGATCTCATACTGATGTTGTGGCATATTTTTCTATTACAATTATTGAGATAAACAACGAACTATTTGAGAATTTCTTCCATTGCTTCATCGACTGCAATAAGAAGATCATCAAGAGATCTATTGTTATTAAATGTATAATCAGCTCTTGATCCAATTGTTGGAATTGCTTTTTCTGTATCTGTTATCGCCTCGAATTCTTGAAATTTCTCAAATGATTGGTCATCATCTGATTTTTCACCACGATGTCGTGTTCGTTCCCATCGCAATTCCTGATCAGCAGTTATATAAAGAATATAACTATTCTCAAAAGAACGGATGAATTCCTCATCCTCCATCATACGCAAACCATTTACACACATAAGACCTTCGTTACGATCAATAAAACGTTGTACGCCTCGATGAAGAATATGCTCACCAAAACGCTCTTTCAATACATCAAAGAACCACGCTTGATCTGCCTTCGATGGTTGATCAAAGAAGAAATGCAAAGCTTTCTTGAGTGGTCGCGAAAACCGAAGTGGTTGCGCATTGTACTTACGACGCAGATAATGCTCAACGGTGTCTTTCCCGGAGCCAGTCTCACCAACGAGACCAATAATAATTTTCTTATTCATAATGACCATTATACGCTATTTCTCACAATCAATCAAAAAAACACCGTGGAAGCGGTGTTTTTGATTTATGAGACCTCTTTGCTAGATCTTTACTTTTACAGATGGGCCCATTGTACTACAGAGAGAAACTGCAAGGATGAATTGACCTTTACACGCGTCTGTTCGTGCATTTTTAAGTGCATCGATGAATACTGTATAATTTTCTTCTAATTTTTTTTCATCAAATGACACTTTACCAATGACCTGGTGAATATTTCCTCCACCATCATTCTTGAACGATTCTTTCCCTTTTTTCAATTCAGAGACGATTTTTGCGATATCCTGTGTCACTGTTTCTGTTTTTGGACTTGGCATCATGCCACGGGGTCCAAGGATCTTTGCAGCAGGAGCAAGCTTTGGCATCATTTCAGGTGAAGCTACAAGAACATCGACATCTGGTAGCTTTCCTGCTTTGATCTGATCGATCAGATCTTCTGCTCCGATCACGTCTGCACCAGCCTTTTTTGCTTCAGCCTCTTTTGTATTCGTAATCACACCAACGCGTGTCTCTTTTCCTGTACCATGTGGCAAGGATACTGTTCCGCGAACACCTTGTTCACCTTTTTTTGGATCAATTCCCAATCGTACATGCATTTCAATAGATTCATCAAATGATGCTGTTGCAGTACTTTTTACAAGTGCCATTGCATCAGCAATAGCGTATTTTTCTTCAGGATTAACTTTTTCTGCAACTGCTGCGTACTTTTTTCCTCTTTTCATAGTATTTATTGTGGTACAAACGAGATTCTCACTCTCCCACGTAATTAGTTAATAAAGTTTATATAGTCGAAAGTCTATAAAGTCAGGATCTAAAACTAAAATAGTTACAACTTTGGACTTTGGACTCATTATCCTTCCACTTTGATTCCCATCGAACGAGCTGTTCCCGCAACGATCTTCATCGCAGCGTCGATATCAGCAGCATTGAGATCTGGCATCTTGATCTCTGCAATCTCTTTTACTTGATCTTTTGTGACCGTTCCAACCTTATCAGTCAATGGATTGCTCGCACCCTTTTTTACACCAGCAGCTTTTTTCAATAATTCTGATGCAGGTGGCGTTTTGAGAATAAACGCAAATGAACGATCTTCAAAAACAGTAATTTCTACTGGTATGATATTTCCCATTTGTTCTTTTGTCTTTTCGTTGAATTGTGTACAAAAATCTTGAATATTGATCCCATGCTGGCCAAGCGCTGGGCCAACTGGTGGAGCTGGATTTGCTTGTCCTGCCTTGATCTGCAATTTCAGCTTTGTAAGTATTACTTTGTCACTCATATGAAATGTCGTTAATAGTGAATAGGTTAAACAATGTGAGAATATTTATATTTTTTTGATCTGAAGAAAATCGAGTTCTGTTGGTGTTTCTCGTCCAAAAACAGAGATCAATACTCTCACCTTTCCCTTTGATTCATCTGCTTCATCAACAACAGCATCGAAATCTTTAAATGGACCATCAATGATCTTTACCTGATCGCCTTTCTTAACATCGATACGGTATTTTGGCTCATCCTGTCCCATACGCTTTTTAAGCGAGAGAATCTCAGCAGGATTAACTGGTGTTGGCGTTGTGCCAAGTCCGATAAATCCAGTTACATTCGGTGTATTTCGTACAACATACCACGATGCATCCGTTACGATCATTTCCACTAGTACATAACCAGGATAGATTTTCTCTTCAACAGTAACTCTTTTCCCTGCCTTGATCTTGATCTTTTTCTCGATTGGGATCATGATATCAAAAATAAATTCCCCGACATCCATCGAATCAATACGCTGACGTAGATTGCGTGCTACGTTGTCTTCATATCCAGAATATGTATGAAGAACATACCATGCCTGACCATGATGTTGCGTTTGTTTTGCCATAACAAATAAGTTTAGTAATGAAAATTATATATAGTAAATGACCACTTTAATGACCACTTTAAATGGGTCATTAAAATAAATATTTCTCAACCATATTTCCAAAGAAATAATCTAGCGTTCCCAAAAATGCAGCAACAACGAGAGAAATAACAATAACTAACAGTGTATACCGTAAAGTCTGTTGCTTCGTCAACCACGTCACTTTCGAGAGCTCAATTTTCGCTTCTTTTACAAATGTAACTGCTTTTGAAATCATAATTTTTGAGTTTTTTAAAAAGCCTCTGGTGGGCTTTCATCTATTTCATAGTATAATCCCTTTTCATATTTTGTCAAGATATAGAATCTCGTAGCATCAAAGAAGCTTTCTTTCATCAATAGGATAAAAAACAAAGCCTAGTGTTCCAATCTGTGTCTCCTCAAAAAATCCCTTATCCTATTTGTCTACTATCTGAATAAAATCATCAAAGAGAAGAGATTTTCAATAAATAAAAAGGGAGTAACCGAAGTCACTCCACAATGAGAATAATATCGTTGTTAAACGCTACATTCTCTTAAATTGCCCATTCCTGTACAGGTGAGACGAGCTAATATTTCACCCATTTCCCGGTCGTAACATTTTTTTCCATTAGCTCTTTCCCGAACTATTAATGCTACTCTCAAAGAAAGACTATTGTGTTTCTCTATTCCT
>JAUVJK010000046.1 GCA_030592425.1 Candidatus Moraniibacteriota bacterium | reverse complement strand
AATTACTGATTACTTTTTCTTATATCGATCATGCTAAATTGAATTGATTGGTTGCCATTCCATTCATTCAACTGAATATTACACAGGAGATCAATATTTTGTCCTGTTTCAATTTCTGCGCAAACCTCACTCATACTGAAACCAATTGCTTCAAAAAGCTGCGGACTTGTATCATCAGTCCGTAAGCCGAGTTTGACATGTTTGCGTGTTTTTCCTACTAATCTTTTTTCCGCAACGATCAGATTACGCAAGAGAAAGATTGGCTCTGCATTGTCTTGCCCAAATGGAGAAAATTTCATTAATTCTTGTACAAGTGTGAAATCAACTGTTCGTGGATCAATTTCAAGATCTGCAACATGTTTTTGCTCTACAGTGTGATCTGCGAGTTGTTTTTCGATCTCTTGTTCAAAACACTTTTCAAATACTGCCATGTTTTCATTAAGAATCGTTGCTCCAGCAGCCTGATGATGACCACCATATTTTACAAGGTATTTTGCGCATCCGTCCAATGCACCGACAAGATTCACATTTGGAATACTGCGAAACGACCCACGACTTTCTTTCTTGCCTTTATTAAAAATACCAGCAGGTCGCGCGTACTCACTCGCAAGTCGCCCTGCAATGATCCCTATGATCCCAACGGGATACTCTGGATCTGCAATCACAATGTATTTTTTGTCACGATATTTCTCTTCAACGATCTTCGTTGCTGCTTTTGTAAATTTCTCTGTGATCTTTCGTCTCTCAATATTTTTTTGCTCAATATCCTCCGCACGCTCATGTGCTTTTTCGCGATCTTTCTCGATCAATAGATCGAATGCATCCTTGGCATGTGCCATACGTCCTGCAGCATTGATCCGCGGCGCAATATGAAATGCAATTGTTTGCGCATCAGGCATCTGTTCGTCACTGATTGGCAAGCGACCAACATCGATCATTTCTTGATAACCGATCCGTCGTGTTTTTGATAAGACAAGGAGTCCATATTTTGCAATTGCACGATTTTCATCAGTAAGTGGCACACAATCAGCAATCGTACCAATACTCACAATATCCAAGAGCCATTTTAATTGTGCAACATTTTCTGGCTGTATCTCTCGATACAGCGCAATGATCACTTTATAGGCCGCACCAGTCCCACATAATCCATCAAATGGGTATGTTTCATCTGGCACCTTTGGATTGATGATCGCATAAGCATCAGGAAGTACTTCTGGCGTATTGTGATGATCAATAATGATTGTCTCCATACCCTTTTTCTTTGCGTAAAGAATCTCATCAACATTCGTCGAACCACAATCAACACTGATCATGAGAGTTGCCCCAGCGGCAACAAATTCATCAATGGCTTTTTTGTTGATTCCATGCCCCTCCGTATGCTTATCGGGGATATAAGGAACATTAGTGATTCCAAGATCACTAAGTGCCTCAGAAAGAATTGTTGTACCACTAATCCCATCAACATCATGATCGCCAAAAACACCAATAATTTCATTGTCTTCTTTTGCTCGTGCGATCCGATCAACAACCTTTCGCATGTCACGAAAAAGAAATTCATCATGAAGATCACGATCAAAGTTTGGATGAAGAAACCGATCTGCAGACTGCGCACTTTCAATTCCCCGCTGGAGAAGCAGTTTCTGTGTTATTGGGTGAAGATCTATATCATCTATCTGGCCCTTTTCTTCTTTTTTGATATCCCATCGCATAAAACTCATTGTAGCATATTTTTGCCAGACTGAGGCAATTCAACCTTTTGGGACGATCGTCGCTCTATCTCGACAATAAACATATTTCTTGATACACTAAAGTCTCCGTTCTTTCATTCCTTACGAGGATCAACTAGTGTCATCAGCACCACGCAAGCCAATCAGTATGCTATACGCTGTAATTGTTTTCTGCTCTGTATTGTTTATTTTGATACCTTTCATATTTATCATAATGATCAATCAGGAACAAATTCACGTCGATAAGAACTTTGTCAACTGGGCCTATGGCATCCTCGCTTTATTTATTCTCACATCGATTGTAACTCTTGTATCTGCAACCCATGAATTTAGTCTTGTAAATCAAGATCCAGAACAATAAAGTCTTTCGAAATAATAAGAGAATATTCAATAACTAACCACCAAAGCCCTCCATAATTGGATGGGTTTTAAATTTGTCTATAACATGCGAATTTCAATCTTAGCAGTCATGAACAATTAAAAAAAAGTGATTACGCCCTCATAGACATCATCACTTTTATTAGAATCATACAAATATATCTCTAAATACAGTCCAACGTAGCCTCAAATCGACGATTATGTGAATCCTTAATCGTTATCCTCAATATCATCTTTCCATCATCGGGGCATTGAAAAAAGTTTTCCAAGCCAAGGTCCTTTGCAAGACGCTGCGCGTCACCACCATCAGGATCAAATTCAAGAATATAGCTACCACCAATCAAACGTGCACTAATCCGCTCAACAACTTCGCGTGGTGGCGTGTAATCACGAATAATAAAATCTACCGCTCCAATTTCTTCCGCTCTTTTCTTATCCTCTTCACGACCAAGGTGAGAATTGATTGCAAATGGAATAGAAGATGTTAGAGGATTCTTCTTCAATGCTTCGATCATCGTAAAACCATCCATACGGGGCATGATGATACCTGTAAAAATAATATCAGGACGATTCTTCGTTGCTTTATCAAGACCTTCCAATCCATCATTCGCCTCGATCACATCATAATCAACATTGCGAAAAACGTGTGCATACGTATCAAGTACATCAATATCATCATCAACGATCAAAATGCGACGTTTTGTTTCTTGTGTCATATTTTTTGGTTTTTATTTTTAATCAGATCTTTACAAAAGAATCTTCATATCAACAATTGTTGCTTTCTTGTTATCATTATAAACAAGGAGTGGATTTATGTCTATTGCCTGGATCATGTCGTTCTCGTGTGCCATTTGCGAAAGTCCGCGAATGGTATGCACTACTGCCTCAAGATCATAGGGGGCAAGGCCGCGTGTTTTGCGAAAAAGATATCCAAGTGAACCATTTTTTAGGATTCTCCTGATTTCTGTTAGTGTTAGTGGTGCAATGAAAAATTCCTTAATATCAAAGATCTCTGTATAAATACCACCAATACCCGCAAGAACAACTGGTCCATAGACAGTATCTCGCGTCATCCCAATGATGAGTTCTTGTTTGATCGAGAGAAACGGTTGCGCAATAACACGCGATGTCGGAAAGTTCTGCACTAAAACGTCTACTGCGCGCGTCAAATCTGTCATATTTGAGATCGGTAGGATCACACCCTGCTTGTCTGTTTTATGCAATACAGCTGGGTCATCCACTTTTGCAACGCATGGATAGGAGACATGTGATACTTTCTTTTTGTCTGTCACATCCCAAAAACGAGAAAGTGGAAGATCATAAAGATTGGCCAGTGTTCGCATTTCTGAGAAATACAGAGCTTTTTGCTTCTGCATTTTTGCTTTAGTCAATATCTGCAATGCTTTTTGTGCGCGATCATGATCAATTTTTTGCACGGTATATTTTTGTTCTACCCGCACGCTTCGCAATAATGCCAAAGCAGAAATAGCGCGTTCTGGAAAATCGGTGTGGATAACATTACCTTCACGAAAGATATGAAGAGCTTCCTTAACACGCGCACCACCAACAAATGAGGTCATGATCAATTTTTGTGTCTTCTTTGCATGTTTAACAATCGTTTGTGCGATCTCATTCACAGGTATCTGATCCTGTGGCGTCAAAATCACAAGAATACTCGTCACAGCAGGGTCATTTATAATAATTTTTAGAACGTGCTCATATCGTCCAGTAGCAGCATCACCAAGGAGATCAATCGGATTTTCTACAGAAGCAGCTTCTGGTAATTTCTTTCTCAATATGTCCTTCACAGAAGATGAGATCGTCGCTAACTCGATCGTCGTACCGTCAAGTGCATCTGTCGCAAGTACTCCAGGACCACCAGCATTCGTAATGATCGCTAATTTTTCTTCTGACGTCAATCTCACACCAATACATGCTTGTGCAATGCGGATCATATCAAAGAACATTTCCATTGTATCAGCGCGAAGAACACCAGCTTTCGTAAATGCAGCACTCATGATATCATCTGCCCCTGCAAGGGTTCCTGTATGGAGTGCAATTGCTTTTTGTGCTTTTACACTTCGCCCAGATTTCAAAACAATCACTGGTTTTTTGTGTGAAATTTTTTGCGCAGCTTTCAAAAATTCCTGTCCATCATGAACACCTTCGAGATACAGCGCAATAATCTTTGTCTTCGGGTCATGAGCAAAATAATCAAGGAGTTTACTTGCATCAAGTTGCATCTTATTTCCAATTGAAACGACTGAAGAAAAACCGATTCCTTCTGATGCTGCTTTATCAAGAAAAGCAACGGCAAGAGCCCCTGACTGCGACAGAAAAGCGACATCACCATTTTGTGGTTGTCCTGGCGCAAAGGAAGCATTAAGACCGAGTTCTGGTGTGAGAAAACCAAGACAGTTCGGCCCAAGGATCGTCACATTATTCTCATTGGCAATACGCATCAATTCCATCTCTCGCCGTACACCGATAAGACCAATTTCACCAAATCCAGCAGAGATCACGACATAATTTTTGCATTTTACTGCGCCATCTTCAATTGTCTGTGCAACATATTGCGACGGAATCACAATGATCGTACAATCCACTTTTCGTGGCAGATCTGCAAGTGATGCATAACATATACGATCGAATAACGTATCATGTTTTGGATTGACAAAAAAAACATCGCCAGCATAATCACCAGTAATGATATTCTTTGCGATCATATTCCCCACTTTTCCTTCTTTTTCCGTTGCGCCAACAACCGCAATTGACTGTGGCTTAAAAAGTTTTGTAAGATTTTTTTTATTTGGCATTTTTTTATTTCAAACCCTCTACTAATATATCTCCACAGAATGACAAGAATATCTTTGATGTTTTTTCATTATACCATAGAATATCTTTATAATAAAAAACTCTCTGATCAACAATGTTCGATCAGAGAGTACATTCTTTATTTTTCCATTTTCTTGCAGATCTTCTTGATATTGATTCCACAAATTCGCGCAAGAATAGGATTCTGACATTGAAAGGGTATCTCGCGAAAGATCTTTTCAGCGTAATAAATCGCCGCGTCTTGTCAATGTTCTCTCATCGAATCAACATAACGCCAATTTTCCGCACTGCCATCGATGCTATCATAACCACAGTACGTTGGAAATAATGGACACCTGCAACACCGATCTCGACTGCTGTAATACTCTTCATCATTAGAGCTATTCTGCATGAATTCACTACAGTAACGGAATGAATTTACAACATTACCGGCCTCGTCCGTAATCATAATGTCTTCGAAACCGCTTCCGTATACAAATTTCTCATTTTTTTCGTCCTGAGATAGATCAAATGCCATGTCCTAGTGGCATTTAACCAATTTGTCAACGACATTTTTTTCATTGCGTCCTCTCTTTTTCCAAGTAATTGCGATTGAAGTATTCCAATGAGAGTCTATGACCACGATATTCTGCTACGTCACAGTTACCTGGCTTCAACTCACATGAAATACGTAAAAAAGTTTCATCATCCCACCGCTCTAGTACTTTTCGAACAGCTAGCGCAAAGCGATGATCCGTGATCAGACAGACATGCCAGTCAACATACCGCTTGCGAACCTCCTTAACCCATTTCTGAGCACGTCGACACGTTTGTTCCTGCGATTCACCATCAATTGCGATGACATCTCGATCGATATTCCATGGAATCGTTTCCAGTCTACTTTGATTCAATATCATTGCATGAAGTGTTTGTCGCACACGTTTTGCAGTTGAAACAACAAAGATGTCTGGTACTGTAGATTGTCCCGCGAACCATCGTCCAAGGGCTTGTGCATCTAGATCTTGACTACAGAAAAGTGGGATCTCAAGGTTCTTCTCTTCATACGATCGTACGTAATCACAATCAAGTGCATGTAAAAGTTTATCATGCACATTCTTCTGTGATAACCCACACCGCACTACATTTAATTTCCGCATTTTAGCCTCCTAAAATATCAAAAGAGTCATTGAAGTTATAAAAAGAACATCAGAATATTATACACCTCTAATAACAGCTTGTCAATGAAAAAGAGCGTCTGATCATTTGACCAAAGCGCTCTACTCTATACTATTTATGTGATAATAACTCCGTAGCCATCATAAGACCTGTGCCACACCCAATAGGCGCCCTACGTACAAGTTTCAGAATATCTTTCCTCGAAAGTTCATTTGCTCGTCTCTCAAGAATTGCGATCAACGTCTTACGTCCATCGATACATATTTCCAAAAGCATCAACAACATCTCTATATTTAACTCACTTCTCATAGCAAGATCATCGTACTCTTCCATTTCATAACCTCTTCTACTATGTAAAAAATACTGAAAAACTTTATAGCAAGAAGATATTAGCATATTTTCTTATAAATGTCAATATCGGAAATTTTACGATCAATATAGAATATCAAAATTCCTTTGACAAACACCCTCTTTATGATAGGATGAAACGTCCACTTTTT